>NZ_CP187953.1:0-91206 GCF_058172895.1 Aliinostoc maniaoense
TACTACCACTAGGTCCAGCGACAATATAAAGTTCTTTGCCCTGGCTTATCAATTCTCGACAATAATCTTCTAAATTACCCCACGTATTTCTATTGTTATCGGGTGTCTGGGGCATCATGTTTGTCATGAGGAAAGTAGCCGCATTATCCTCTGCTGTTCGGGTGCGGTCTGCTGAAGGTGCAATATGCCCTCTGTCATAACCACTTCCAGAGTACATAGAAGGAGTCACTCGCACCCAACCCGCAGGCAATGTTTTGTCTGGGCGGAAATTATTCTGCCTGTCTGCATCTCCCAGCCATGAGGAGTTCAGCTGCCAAGCTACCCAGTTGGCAGTTCCCTTGCTGTTGTTGTAAGAGAGTGCATATTGATTTTTTACCATCAGGTAATTATCAGGCGTAAGCTTTGTTGGTGTTGCACCACTGGGATTTCCCAAGAGTAAATGCACGCTGATTGATGGGGAAAGTTCAGTTAATGGTGGCACTTGGGACTGGGCTGGCGAACACCCAACAATCAACGCCACCAACGTCGCTACACCCAAATTTCGACAAATTCCCATAAATTGACGCACCTTTAGAGATTTATTTCACTTCAGCATTTCTGATTGTATTTCCTGAGTTTCACTCCGCTTTGCTTCAAATTGTAAAGTCTCCTGCCCCACCATCCCTAATTTTTCCTCTAAGAATTTGGTGTAGGCGATCTTCGTAGCTTACCGTAGGTATCGCTCTTTCGGTGGAGTGTAGCCCATCACTCACTTTTCCTCTAAGAATTTAGCGGATCGCAATCAGAAGACCGCTTTCACTCTACAATCAGTTAATTGCTATCAAATTTGATATCAAATGACTGACCAAAAAAACCCACCAAGTGAAATGATTCGCGTCCCTACTGCCCTAATTCCAGCAGTAAAAAAACTATCTAAACTACATCGTCAAGGTCATACAATCGCCTTGCTGCAAGAGTTAGAGGAATTAATCACCCAGTTTGATAGCAAAATTGATAGCGATATTGCCCCTAGTAGTTTAGCAGTGAAGCAGCTAGAGGCGAAGCTAGAAACCAAACTAGATACAATTACCAAGAAGCTGGAGCTTCTTGAGAGGGCGATGGCTTCTCTTCGATACAGCAACAACACTCGACCTCGTAGACAAGCGTACTCATACCAGCAACCCCAAGTTGAACTACAGCCCAGAACAAATGAAAGTTTAGCCCAAAGACTAGGCGTTACTGCCCAAAGCCTGATTACTGAAAGAGAAAAACTCACCCCCAAAGAATTTATCAGTTGGTCACGTAACCGCGACCCCATGAGTACAGCTTGGGAATATCACCCCAATGACGGGCTGTACCATCCAGTGAAATAACTTCCTTCGTCTAAATGCTACACCTAAATCACCACCAACCCCAAAGCCAAAGCGAAGGTTTAACCGTTCTCTTCATGTCGGCACATCCACTTAAGCTTTAGAATAAAATATAAGCTTCCTGAAACTGCACTTCTAGGAAGCTAGATATTTATTGTCGCGTAACTCTTATTTCCCCAATGGATGTGACTAATATTGAGGTTAGCTCCGTAGAAGTTCTGCCTGCCAAATCAGGAAACGTTGTAACGTCAAATACTTCGCCACAAGTAACTCCAGAATTGGTATCGGAGGTGATCAGGCAATATTATTACCGCACCCCTGCTGTTAGTAATGATGAGGAGTTAATCTTAGCTTGGGCAGGCAGTCAAAACCGCGAACAAACTAAGCGAAAATACTATCGGTTTGGTCAAAAATTCCTCTTATGGGTACGCAGTGAAGGCATACCCGATTTAAGATTAGTTCAGCAGCCGAAGTTACTAGATTTTATTACATCTTGGGGTGAGGTTTCCCCTTATACAAAAACGAACCAGATTTTGATGCTGCGGTCGCTGTGGAGTTACGGGAGTGGAGAAAATGTTGGCTATTTCTTGCGGAATATTGCCAGTACCATAAATTACGATAATTTTAGTGAATTACCGAAGGCAGAACGGTATCTAGAAGATTGGGAGATGGCGAAACTAGCCCAAGCTGCCCAGCAGTTGGGGGGAAAGCACTGGCTAATTTTTTGTTTGCTGTTTTATAGCGGGATGCGGGTTGGTGAAGTAGGACGTGTAACTGTTCCGGGTGATGAACCAGGGAAACCCAAAGAAGATTATCCGGGGTTATATTGGCATAACTTTAAATGGCAACCAGACCCATCACCAGAAGATAGACAACGCGGGTATTACACAATTAAGTTTCGGGGGAAGGGTGGGAAGTACCGCGAGATTGGCTTAGACCACGAGACATCAAAGTTGCTCAAAAAGTACCGAGGGATGGCTAGTGACAAGATGCCAGTATTCCCCAATATGTCACCCGACCCGAAAAAGCGGGGGTTGCCGTTGAGCGATAGGGCGATTAAAAGGTTGATTCAAGATATCTCTGAGGTAGCCAAAATAGAATTTTCTTGTCACTGGCTCAGGCACTCTCACGCAACAAGGGCAGTGGAAATTAAACCACTGTTTGATGTGCAAGACCAGTTGGGACATACCAAGTCTGATACTACCAAAACTTATATTCGTCCCAAAAAGGATGCAGGGACAGGTACGGTACTGCCAAGATTTTGAGGGAAAACACCTGTTTAGACAGCAAGCGATGGCGTAACCGCCCGCCGGAGGCGATCGCTTTAGGATGTTAGAGAATTTCTACTATGCGCGGTTGTCCATCAGGATAATAAACACCCAGGCAGTTGTTTTTAGTATCAGTAATTACCCAAGGGTGAGTTACATAGGTGCTTTGAGTAATTCTATTGTTTGGAGCAATTAAGGCGTAAAACTTCCGTTGACCAGAGTAATCAAGCCAATACAACCTCACTGGCGCGCTGCGTTGGTTGATAAATGTAATTTCCGTAGCTATTTTTCCACTGCGGGAAATTGAAACAGATTCAGATTCACATTGTTTGGATTGAGCATTGGCAAGAGGCGCACCAGCACTGATTGCATATAAAAGCAACGTACTGCTAATAATGGCGAAGTTAACGTGTGTAAATTTGACCATTGATCGTCTTGAAGTGTACATCTTTTAAAAGTACAGCTAAAGGTTAAGCAACGGCAGCGATCGCTATTCAAAAACTAACTTGGTTCATCCCGCCCAATCCCCAATTCTTTGAATTTGGTTTTGACCGAAGCCCAGTCATCACCACAGTAGTAATATTGTTTGTCTCGAAGATTAGCAAGGTAATACCCAGATTTACCACCATTGATGCGGAACAATTCAATTACTATTTGATTTTTGGTTATCCCAAATAATCTTTCTCGGTCACTTTCGGGTAAAGATTTATCAGTGCGATTAAAGAAAACACTTCCATATTTGAAATACCATGTTGTACCAACTCTCTGAATAATCTGGAAGTGAAGGGGATGAATAATACTTGTCGTTGACATAAGCTATACTCCAAGTAGAAGAGATGATGAAGAAAGCCCCCAGGTGTCAGCTGAGGGCAGATGTCAATTTAAAAGCTATTCATCGTCAGAGTCCGATTCTTCATCTTCCTCTTCTTCTAATGCTTCTAAGACATCTTCAGTATAAGCAACGTCTCGATTCCCTTGAGAGTCTGATTTAATCCAGACATCTGCATCCAAGTATTCAAACTCGACTTCAGGGTTATATTCTCCGTGTCCGTTGCCATCTTTGGATTGAGTCATTTGTTTCACCTCCTGATGAGGGTGTAGTTTTTTTGTCCCTCATAGTAATAATTATATCATGATAGATATCATGATATAATATGCTATTAATTAAAAAGGTGAGCCATGCCCAGAAAAAAATTAGACCGAAAAAAAGACTATATACAAATTGTGATAGAACCAGATGATAAGGCTGCTTTTGACGCTTGGTGTCTGGCGAATGGCATCACCATGAGTGAAATTATTCGCAAGGAAATAGCCCCTTACATTGCCAAAGGTAAAAAGCTTTTGGAAGGACAAAGTTAATCCGTAGGTAGACGCTCTTGGACTTGCTACCGCTACGCGATCGCCCTAATAACGCTATATATAAGGTATGCTGCACATCTCTAATAAAATTATTATCCCCGATAGCGAACTCGAAATGAGCGCGATTCGTTCTCAAGGAGCAGGCGGTCAAAACGTCAACAAGGTTGCTACTGCCATTCACTTACGCTTTGACATTGAGGCTTCATCATTACCCAGCTTCTACAAAGAACAGCTTTTGAAACTGAATGACCGACGCATTACCCAAGAGGGTGTTATTGTCATCAAATCTCAAGAACATCGCAGCCAAGAGCAAAACCGTGAGGAAGCTTTAGAACGACTCAAAGAACTTATTAAAAGCGCAGTCGTACTCAAAAGAAAACGCAAACCCACCAAACCAACTCGCAGTTCTCACTCCAAACGTCTCGACAGTAAAACTAAGCGAGGACAAATTAAGTCAATGAGAAGGCAGATAATTGATTAAAGTTCGGCGCATCGCATCCTGAACATATTGCAATTACTGCTAATCCTTATTACGGATTGAAACTTGTGCGGATTAAGCGATCGCAACCCTTCAACTTTCCTAACCTTCGCGCCCCGCTTTTTCCTCTAAGAAATTGCAAATGCCCAGTGATGGCGTTCCGTCCACCAGAGGTGATCGCATAATCGCACCACTGGGCATCTTAATTTAACTCATCCTACTTCTGCTGTTGATCTGGTGGAAGTTGACAAGCCCCCTTTTCAAACTGGTACTCAATACCTAGTCCTTTTAGGTAGAAGCTCACAGGATTACAACCAGATAACACGGCTGCAACAACATGAGCGATCGCAACAAGGGCAAGGAATAGGTAAGCATACTTCCCAGTGGGTAAATTTTTCTTGGGAAGTAGGGGCGAGTTCTTTTTTTCAATTCGCATAGCTATATCATGAAAGTGGATTATATTGATTGGCCTGGAGAGATTCCGGGCTTTTTTCTGTGAGCAAAACAGCAAACACAAAAGCCCCAGACTCAAGACAGCCTGGGGCATCCGCATTTAATGCGGTCTTATTACTATTGCTGATACTGATCGAACGTTGCACTTTTTATACCTCCTTGAGTTTAATCTAGGAGGCTGCCTTGAAGAGAGCGTTTGCAACAATTCCGGTAGCTAAAAGCTTGATTTTATGCTGCTTTGTTTAACCGGGCATTCGTGCATACAACTCAAATCACAAATTGCTATAGCAAAATGTGACCAGCAGTGGACATCTGCATATAAAATACAGTTATCCTTGTGCTTCTTCAAGGCAAGCCCTGAAGTTAAGTTGAATGAACGAACACCATAGCAGCTTGTTGACTTTTTCCTTAACCCATCCACCCAATTAGCACAACTCTGTGAACGGTCAAAACATAACTCTGGTCAAAACATCAAATGACGAATATTGCTGCTGCGAGTGTCGCTCGAACGAAACAGGGGGTGGGGGACAAAAGCAACTAAAATCAAAGATAGCAAATTTTCAAGACTTGTAGCAATTAGCTAGAATAAATTTTTCTGCAACATCTTGCACTTGGGGACTTTCCGCCTATGGCACTGATTCCAAGGTAAGCTTAATTGCCCTGGGGATGACTTTTTTTACTCGCTGGTTTCTGTTTTACATTCATCCCGCCTAGCAACTTGCTACCCCAATGACTTCGCTTCTCTGGTTTGGGTTGAGGTTTGGTGAACGGTGCAGCTACATCAACTCTTCTATAGTGCGCTTGGCTTGAGCCAATGCACCATCAATACTACTTTCCCCATATCCTTTAGTATTGTCTGCCAAAATTTCTAAATTGGCATTGCGGATATAGTAGAAATAACAGCCTACATCATAAGGATCTGGCTGGCAGTAAGTAATGATTATTGCAAATCCCTGGTAATTTTCTTGGGCTTCAATGGGATTATTTTTAAATGTTAGCGTTTTGGGAATCATATTCTTAGAGGATGGAGTGCGATCGCTCTCCACTACAAACAATTATTAAAACTTTTTTGTACAACTTCCTTGGCAAATTTAGTAGCTCTACGAGTTAAGGCTTTATCAGATGATAGCTCTTTACATCTACATCCAAGATGATAAGATTTGCCACTCCATATAAATTCAATTGCCCAAAAACTAGATTCAGCATAGACTTTTACAAATCCAAAGGGAGTTGTGACAACTCCTTCTGTATATGTTCCGCTACTTGTAGTGTGGTGTGAATAATTTCCAAAGTTTTTTGAGACTTTGGAGATTCTGGCATTTTTAACTAAGCTCATTTACTAACCTTGTTAATTATATTTAGTCTTTAATTATAGGCTTCATTATATAAAATGGATGAATTAAAACCACCATCCAATCAGTATTAGGGACATTTTCAAGCTCTTTGTAAAATTTAATATCACCAGCCTCAGTCCAGTGTTCCACCACTTCTAAATTAGAGTGGTAGAAAGCATTGGCTACTTCACCTATATTGAGTTGATCATGGGTGATATACACCCATGCGTGAATCTGGCTTTTATATGGAAATAAAGCCCGAAAATCCGCCGCATCTGCTAAAGCTTCAAAATCAGTAATTGTAGTCATCATTTCATTCTTAGAGGAAAGTGTAGAAGTAAGCGATCGCTTATGACTTATTTACCTACATATTATTTCCTCATACCAATCTCCGTTATTAGTTTTTGATTTTTGTTTAGTTTCAATTGGGGGCGGTTGTGCTAATGCTTGATCACCAAAGTTTTTACTTTTGGGATAGTTATAAAGGTCAACTTCTACAGGTTCTTTATCCTTAATTCCCTTCATTTTCAGTAAAGCTTTACCACTGCTGACGGCCTCCCCATCTAGTCCAGCCTTGGCTATACAATCTACTCTAGGTGCTGCATCAATATTCTTGGAAAAGCCTGCTAACTCGCTAGATATACTGGTTTGGTTGTCTGAGTGAGCAGTTAAGCAGACTGTATAACCCCATTTTCTGATGTTAGTCAATGATTGCTTGAGAAAGTTAGCCCAAGGTGATGGATTAACACCGTGTACTTCGTAGGTGTTCGCCTCCATCAAAAACACAGCTACTTTACCCGCCTTACCGCTTTTATCCTTGATGAAATCGAGATAGTCATCCTCATCAATGCCTAAATCTCTGCATTCCTGTTGACGCATTGCGATCGCAGTCGGGAATTGCTCAAAGAAATCATTAATTTCATCAACATCAGCAAGGACTTGAACGCCTGACCAAACATTAGGATTAGTTTCAGGGTTAATAATGACAACGTGCCAGCCGTCATCCTTGAGCAGCCGTATCATTAACCGTTCAAGTGTGGACTTACCAGAACCTTGCTCACCACTCAAAACTCTAAATGGAAGTTTTAATAGCTTATAAATCCACTTGTAATCATCGCCAAGTTTTAATTTTGATTTAGCAACTTTTGAGGATGATGATTTACCACTACTATCACTATCCTCGTCATCATTACTAATATTATTTAATATTTTATTCTTTTCCTTATCAGCCTTAGCTTTGGCTAATTGTTCCTCAGCAATTTGCTTATCAATCTGACTATCATTTAAGTCAAACTGTTTAAGTGTGGAGTTATGGGTGCGCTTTTGAATTTCAGATTGTCGCTCTAACTTATCTTGCACAGCCTCAACAGAAATTTGACCAGCCCTGACACGCTGAGTATCCCAATTTTGATTTATAGCTGTTACCTTAAAATCACGCTCATTTCTTGCTGATACAGTAGTCAGCTTGTAGTAGGTTTTCAAATCTTCCAACTGCTTAAATCTTTCATCATAATCATATTGGCATTTGGTAGACCATGCTAAATAAGCAGTACCAGCCAAAAAGGGAGCTAGTAATAACCAGATTCCACCGGAATTATTGCCCCTTAATTCTTGAATATAAAATGATTCGTCTGAGAGAGGTATAGATGCTTTGTATTGTTCAGTTTGCCATACTTCTTTTAGCAATCTATATCTGTACCGACAATATTTTAAATCTAACCTTCCCTGTGACTCTTGGGCATCTGGTTGATTAATATTTGCAGTCCTTGGACAAAATTGTACAACTATTTGGTCAAAGCTAAACTCATTAATCTTTCCTAAGTAGAAAGCTGATGCTAATGAACTGACAACACCTATAGCAGTAACAATAGGCAAAAGCTTTCTCATAACAATTACTTTCTATTCGCTCCAATACCAATAAAAATTAATGCCACCAACGCTGCACCTACCACACCACCTGTTAGCAGTTGGTTTTGTTCTTCCTTTGGGTAAGTATTGAACTGTTCAATAGCGTTATTTAATGCGCTATAAGTTGATTTTGAATCATTTACCATGCCAATAAAATTACCTATAGAAGCCCATATAACAAAGAAACTGGCTAATAATCCAAAAACAAATTTTAATAACTTACCCATACCGTCTACTTCCCACTGTCCATCTTTCCTATTTAAGTTGAAGCTATCCAGGCAATCACGGTTTACTATTTGGTTTGCGGCTAATGCTATTGCGATCGCAAGGCTTATACCATTAGTTCCAAGATTTAAAACAAGCCATTTACACAAGGAATAGGAACTTACGCCCCAGAAGAATGTCTCTAACCCACGTAACACAGAATCATTTTTGGATATCTTGCTATTAGCTCTTTGTTTATAGTTGTTAATTTCCTCTATTTGGTCAGGTGTAAAGCTATCATCTGTTTCTACTGGGTAATTTGCCTGTACTGCTTGCGATTCATCATCATTAAAGTCTGAAAAATCATAGGGAATCATAATAATTAAATATTCCAGCCCCCAATGGGGCATTTAATTAGCTAAATGTTTCTCTTACCCAATTCCAAGCTTTTTGTATTGGGTTAGTAACGTATTGTTTACGGGGTAATAAACTTAAATTACTCTCACTACCATTTTCTAAAATGTGCTGAATTTTTCTATCTTCATAATCTGCATCAGCTTTCATCTGGCTTACATAAGGTTTATTAGATATAGACCTCATTTGTACCTTATGGTCTACCTCCTTCATTTGGCTATCTACCCAAGCTTGTAATTGAATTATTTCCATCTGGTCAGTATGTCTATTGTTTTCAGCGTTTAAAGATGCAAGCAACCGCGTTTTATATTCCTCTAAAAAATTGTTAAACTTCGTATTTTCTAACGTTAAATCTGACCCAGATTTATTAATAGCTAGTGCGCCTTTACCACCTTGTTTGTAGATTTCAGCGAGGGATTGATTATACTCTGTATTTCCCTGAATATAGGTGGTTAAATGCTCCTTAATTTTTGGCATTACCATTATTATTCTCTCGCCTAGCTTACCCATGTCAGCAATTTGAGTCAGGGCTTTTTCATCTCCCATCGCAGCTTTAACTATTAGCTGATTGGAGACACCAAATTTATCTCTAGTAGCTCTACTTAAATTTTTACCGTAACCTGTTACATGGTCTTTTATGTATTTAGCCTTGACCATTAGCATTTTTCCTTTGGAATAGATAAAGGGCAGTAGTAAATTAAGTTTTTTTCTCTCAGTCGTTCCTCAATATTTGAAGGTAAATGATAGTGTTGGTAGGCTTGAGAAATTCCTGAAAAAGCAAAGAGTAAAGATATCAACGCAATTATTCTAAAAAATAATCGCGTTGTTGGCGTAGCCTCTTTACGAGAAGCGAAACCGAGACAATATAGCAGCTTGTGAGGTTCTTAAGTTGGTTCTTACTTCTTGAGTATCGGTTTGGATAGCTTTTACATTGTCAGCAAAGTTAGAAAATTTTTGATTTAATTGGTTAGTACGTGAAGTTAAATATTCTTTAACTTCAGTAGTGCTACTTTCTAAATCACTTTCAATAGTGTCAAACTTATGAGCAATGTAAGCCTTAATAGCACTGGTAACACTGCTTATAAATGATGAGTAATCATCAAATACATCATCAATTTTATTAGCTATTTCTGCCGTTTCCTCTTCAGTCAAAGCAAAACCTAGTGCTGATGACTGGGTATTTACTAATGCTTGTTTGTCAGCACTCGACATAACTATCTGATTACTCTGTGTAGTTACATCAGTTTCAGTGTTATTCTCAACTGATGTTGATAACTCACCCTTGGAAAAATGATTAACAGTTTGATTAAACTGCTCATTAGTCAGGTTATCAGCATCAAAGTTATGAGATGTAAAATATTCTTCAATTTGAGAAGGAGTTGGAGCATAAGCCCCAGCAGTAGCCTTATTTTTGTACAGGCGGTTATAAACTCTTCTAGTTCCTGATGCTAAAGCCATTTCTTTCTTTCCTTTCACTAATGAACTTCCAAACCACAGCACGGTAAATAACTGCAAAAATTACGCTACTAGAGTAGGTGGTGATTTTGCTATATTTAGAGCCAGCCTGCTTAAACCATCGGTAAATAGTTGAAATATCTGGTCTGATATCCTTAGCAATTAGTAACCGGATAAATTCTTCACCAGTTATCAAATTAGGAACTAAGTTTTTAGCATTATCAAATGCTGCGAGAATTGCTCTAAATTCTAGTGGCGTTAATGATAATTTTGGGTAGCTTTTCCTTAATGTTGCATACTCGTGTAAGTTGTTCGCATTAAGTTCAAGTCCAGATTCTAAGAGGAATTTTTTGAGCGATCGCCATGTAGTATCCCCGATGCGATCGCCTATAAAAGCCTCATATACTTCTCTTAGTTGTCTATCAACAGGTCTTTGCAGTGTACACACCATTGCATCAAAAATCTGCGAATTTTGGCAGTAAAAGTATTATGTTTTAGCACCAAACTGATTATTTTTTAATCATTAAGTTAAGTTTTTGTAGTAAATTTTCTCTTGCTCAAGCTTAATGAATACGCCCAATAATCAGAGTTTTTCTATCACCTGTAATTGTTTCAAGTGTTAGATTTTGGTGCAAAAAACATCTAAACTAATTAAAAACCCCCTAGCCAGTAGGGGGCAATAACTAAAGTAAATTAGTAGATTAAAAATTTATCGGCGGTGGTATTTCAATTCCCGCACCCTTTAAAGTCTCTAAAAGCTGAACTACTCGAACTGCTAAGTCTCTGGGTTGAGCTTTATTTCTGTTCCATTGCGAAATCACTTTAGGACACGTCCCCAGTGCGATCGCTGCTTCTTGCTGAGTTGGGTAAGCGGCGATCGCATTCAAGACATACTCGCGTTTTTGTTCTTCTGCACTCATAATAGTTTTGCTCCTGCTGTAGCTGATTCTACGGTTGGGGAAGTCCCCGGCGCGTCACCGTCGGGGGCGCATTGCTTCTTACTTTTGCATCCTATCAAATGTGGGCATATTTGTACCACATTTGGGACAATATCGGGATAAAGTATGTTTATATTCCTTTTTTGTGCCAATTCTGGGGCAGATTTGGAAAAATAGAAGCACTTAGGTAGCAATATGAATGCAGTAGGTTTGACCAGAAAGGATGAAATGCCCAGAAAAGATGAAAGGTTAGCAGTTCCCGCACTAGGCGAGTATTACAATGATTTACTCCATGTGGATTCATGGGTAAATGGTCGTACTAAGGTTGTCCAGGCACAATCATTGCTATGTGCCAAGCTTCAGGAACGCGACAAGCTAATTAAAGAGCGGGTGGAATATCTAGCTAAAAAGCGGGGTATCACCTTTGATGAGATGTGGGAGCAAATTCTTAACGGCACTGCTCAAAAGATGACTCCTGGTGAGGAAGGGCTAGAGTATAAGTCAGGGGATGAGGGGTAGTTTGTGAAAAGAGTAGTAATCTAAACTGAGAAAGATTTGATGGGTAAAGCAAGTCAACGTAAACAGAAAGCTAGGCTAATAATCCACACCTTAACTAGCAACGAGTTCTCAGAGCATATCAACAAAAGCCTAATGGGTATGCCTAAAAAAATTTACCAGCCACTTGTGGAAAAGCTTTTAACTAATATTCGCGCTGGTGTGAGTGATAAATGGGCAGGGATGATTGTAGGAGATATTGAGTACAGAATTGGCTACGAAGCTAATGGCAACTGCTACACAATGGTTATCCTTGATGAAGTGGGACATTGTTACAATTTCTACCCTGAGAATCCAAACTATGAAACTTGCATCCCGACCCCACCAACTAAACTGAGTCTTTTTGAGTAAATTAAAACTTATATGCTCCCCCAGTCACGAATACTATCTCAATAGCTATGGCGTAACCGATCGCTTATCGCTTATTGTTTAGTTTAATTTTTGTGAAACCATGCAAAAATTTCTGGAATTGGAGGAATTGCTATTGATTCCTTATTTCACAGAATAAGTAGCCTAGATTGTTATTTATTCTGCCTGTATATTTAATAACTATCTTACGAGTAAATATAAATATTTTTTGGTTTCCATCCTCATTCGTATTAGTTTTTTAAATATATAAAAGTGCCAATATGGCAACATTTATAGGGATTATTGCGAGAAAATAAAATTCTGGCCAAATTTTGCTAATAATATTGACGTTTACCAAAAAACCAGATAGATTAGAGGTTTTTGTTGACGTTTTTGTTAAAGTTGTCTAACATAAAGAAGCGACCACTTAAGAGTCTGTCTTTTGACAGATTTCTTACATGGATAAAAAAACAGATTAGCAGTTGGACTAATTAGTTCAACTGCTAATTTGCTTCAGTGTAGTAATATCCGTACTAACAGTATATTTAACAGTAATAGCTGTTGAGTGACAAAAAATTGTACACGGACTTGAATTGCAATTCTTAGTATCCAATTAAAAATATATTTATCAAGCAAGCTCTTCAGGTAATTAAATCTCTATAAATTATTAAATTAACAGTAATAAAAATTACTTGTTGTTATTACTAGTTGGATTTTATAAACAAGAAAATACAGATGCTATTTGCTGTATTCTTTGCAAGCACTAATCTATAATAAAGTCAGCGAAGTTGGAATCTGGTATCAAGGATTCCGAGAAAGACAGACTCTTAAGTGGTCGCGCCTTAATTGTCCCTTTTTCGTGTTCTTGTACTGAATCCGCTCCGTTGCCAAGAGACACGAAAGGAGAAAATTCATGTCACCCAGAAGAGCCTATTTTCTTGCTGGCACTTTGATCATCAGTGTTGTTTTATCTACAGCACTGACAATTACAGCTTTGAAGGGTAAAGTGATTACCCTGAAGTATGGAAATTTTAGTGTGGAAATTAATCACCCATCTGTTTGTGAACTACCACCAATAAATTTCTAGTCTAAGAAAAATCACTTGATACTAAAAATTACCTAGCTTGTCTCAGAGTTTTTACAGCTTCGAGACAAGCTTTTTTCTTGGTATTCAAAAATGCAGACTTCCTATGATTTATACACTAAGAATTTTGAGTTAAAAAAAATATCAAGGAATATTACTAGTGTTGGTTATTAACTCTAGTTTTATTACTTAGTAAAAAAACTAAATATCATGTAGAAAATTTGACGTTATGATTGTTTAATTTTGGTCTTATTTAACGATAAATCAAAGCATCTACGTATCTACCAAAAGTTTCCTCTAAGAAAATGACACATCAAAGTCAAGTATCAGAAAACTTATTTGAGCCAATTGAACCGCCAAAAGTCAGCGATAATTTGCTACCTAAACTACACCACATACTGGAGGCTAATGATTGCAACCAGTTTAGCAGCTTGGCTTATGAAGAGGTAAAAATTTATATAGAACAGGGAGACTCAGTAAATTTCAA
The DNA here is from genome assembly GCF_058172895.1 of Aliinostoc maniaoense. Classification (NCBI taxonomy): domain Bacteria; kingdom Bacillati; phylum Cyanobacteriota; class Cyanophyceae; order Nostocales; family Nodulariaceae; genus Aliinostoc; species Aliinostoc maniaoense. The sequence goes on from NZ_CP187953.1 coordinate 13,635, forward strand.
AACTGCAAACTGCAACTTGGGCTGAATTTTTAGGACAAGTTTCATTGATGGGCTGATGGGCGATCGCTCAGGCTGTTAACTGCAATTTCCTAGAGGAAAAAAGGCGATCCGGTCTTTGAGAGGGCGATGGGCTTACGCCCCGCCTTCTTGCGATCGCCTTTTGCGCTTCAGGTACTAAAAACTGTTTTTCAAAGCGAAACGCGTATCGCCTCTCTAACTTACGGGAGCAGATTCTGGTACAGTCAGGTTAATTTGTCGGGATTGGCATAAATGATTTAATTATGGTCTAATTTTCGCCTCCCCAATGGGATAGTAGATGAGAAAGCTTATCTATCTATAATCTATTGCGATGAATTATTGGCTCATGAAGTCAGAACCAGAAGTATTTAGCATTACTGACCTACAACAGCAGGGGAAAACTATCTGGGACGGTGTCCGCAATTATCAAGCTCGTAACTTTCTGCGCCAAATGCAGCCAGGAGATTTAGCTTTTTTCTATCACTCCAATACTAATCCTCCTGGGATTGCTGGGCTAATGCGTGTAGTGAAAACGGATATTGCTGACCCCACACAGTTTGACCTAAATAGTATTTACTTTGATCCAAAATCAAGTCCTGAATCTCCCCGTTGGCAAACAGTTGTAGTGGAATTTGTGGAAACCTTCGACCAACCTATCTTGCTATCAACACTCAAAGAAGAATTTAACCCCGAAGAACTAATGGTGGTGAGAAAAGGAAATCGCTTATCGGTGATGAGCGTTCCTGAAGCGGTGGCGCAGAAGATTTTGGGGATGAGGTGTTCAATACCAACAAATAACTATTAACTATGAAGTGCTTATGTACTTTGCGAGTATACAGATACTCAAGTATCCAAGTATTTAAACAAAATCAATGCAGCAACAGGCTTTGTACAGGAGAAAACATTACATTAGATAGAAACTGCGATTATGGCTGCACTTAACTAAACAATTTTCTTAGAGGAAAAGGCGATGCCTTGGGTTGGGCGATCGCCTAATATTTGCGCGATTTCACTATCTTTGATAATCTTTACTTATGTATAATTTTAATCAAAACACTTATGAGTTCATGTACATTTACGGGGTAAGTGTGGGGTAAGTGTGGGGTAAGTGGGGGTAAAATATAAAAAAAATTGGTTAACCAAGTTTATAACTCTAAGCAAAATAGGCTGTTACCAAACAAAAACATATGAGATTTGAAAAAAACAAAAATGCTAATTATCACCACGGTTTGTAGAACATTGACATTGTTGAAAAAATCAAAAAATTTTTAATTATAAGAAAAATTAACCATATAGACTATTAAAACTACTGATTTTGCTTGTATGCTAGTTAATAGGTATAAAGAAACCTAGAACTAATTCCCGTCAGTTCTAGGCTCTTTGTTATTGCTTATATTAATACTGATTCCCGTCAGTATTTTTTCTCTTTGCATTCAACAGAACTGATTCCCGTCAGTTCTAGATGCTCGTGTTTTGTTCGCCAAAGTACCATTACTGGTTTATACCAGTAGTGAGCTTTGGTATTGTTTATTGGTACACACCAAAATGATAACAAATAATCAGCAACATCAGTCAAGAGATTATCTATCTCAAACTAATATCGAAGTTCCATCTGCTAATCCCAACTTGCAAGCACCACCAATAATTCAGCCAACGCCATATCATTATCTAGCTCTCCTACCTACCATTATTGCTGCTGCTACACCGTTAATTCTGGGACTAGTGAGACAAAGTAAGTCTTCGACAAATCCGCAGCCCACAAAAAAGCAAGGTAGAAAACAGGCAAAGGAAAATAGTGATGATGTAACTGAGAATTGAGATTAAGTGAGTTGTAAGTCACTTACAAGATAACAAAATCAGTAAAGTGACTTTATCATCCCCAAGGAAAAGGCGATCCGGTCTGAGACTGCGATCGCTCGTTAGGCTTTCCCCCCACATCTGTGCAGTAGACAAAACCATACTACAAGTGTATTATTGAAATTAGTCTGAATTACAAATACTACAAACATTCAATGATCAGCAGATTCTCCTCAACAATTAGTAGCGCGGTGCATTGCCGACCCAAGGGTTTAGGCAGAATATTCGCGCTGTTTGCATTTGAGGGAATGTATCTGTTCATTACAGATTTATCTGTAAGTGTTGGCATTTTTGGAGCGTTAGCCTGTTGGCTCAATCCAGATCAAATTATCCAAAGCGGGAGGTGCAAATGTCTCATAGCACCGATATAGGGCAAAAAGTATCAACTACCTAACCCCCGCTCCTGAATCTCAGAGGCGGGGGTTATTTTTTTAGGAGTGAATCAGAATGGAAGCTCAACCACCTTTTCAGCAATCCCATATACTACAAAATTCAGTAGTAGTCTTCTCCAAGAACTACTTACCACTAGCACGCATCAATATCAAACGAGCAATCGTGCTGTTAGTTACAGGTCAAGCAGAATCGTTGAATTTTGGTACTACAAAAGAGTGGGAAGTTCGCTCACCCAGTCTCGTACTACAAGTACCAGAACACATCCGCTTGACCATTGGCAATCCCGAACGGCATTGGAAAGTACCGCCTGTAAACCGTCGTGAGGTTTTGAAGCGAGACAACCACACCTGCCAATACTGCGGTAGCACCAAGCATTTAACGCTTGACCATGTAATTCCCCGTTCAAAAGGTGGACAGCATACCTGGGACAACGTTGTAACTGCGTGTTCCAAGTGCAATTCAATTAAGAGCGATCGCTTACCCCATGAAACTGGAATGGTACTAAAAACCAAGCCCAAAGCCCCAATTCACCCAGCAGTCGCATTTGCAGAACAGTTTTGGAACTCACAACGCCTGACTGAAGCTGAGTAATTTACTCAAACTCAATCACAGAGGGCAATACAGCTATTAAGTAACCCTTGCCCTCTCAGTTCTCAAAAAAGTTTGTAGTATGCCCTTGACACCTTTGTAGTATTTATGTAGTATAAATGTAGTGAAGCAATCAAGCCTCCCAAAAAGGCACAGAGCAAACACTATCAGAACCATGAAAACTGAATAATTGCCACTCAATGTGGGGGTGTAACTCAGTTGGTCTAGAGTGCCTGTCTGTCGAACAGGAAGCCGTGGGTTCAAATCCCATCATCCCCGTGTAGCCTTGTGGACAAATAGACAAGTCGCTTTGATTCTCAGTCAAAGAGAAGCGGGTGCAACTCCCGTCAAGGCTTCCAAATGCACAGATGGTGTAATGGCAACACCACAGTCTCCAAAACTGTTGTTCTGGGTTCAAATCCAAGTCTTTAGCGTTGCCGTGTCCTAACCGAAAAAGCTTACATACTAGCCGAATGGTAAGGCAACTGTCTCTTAAACAGTCTATGCAGGTTCAATTCCTGTGTGTGAATCAACAGCTTTTTCAACTTACATGGCATACATGGTGCAGAAGCGAAGTGGCCGAGCGGCAAGTCTTTCAAGCTTGTAATTAGCGGGTTCAAGTCCCGTCTGCACTACCAAATTCATGGGTCGGCTCGCCTATCAGCGTGGGCAACTGTCTGTAAAACAGCCGCTTCTTGCGTTGCAGGTGCGACTCCTGCCCGACCTACCAACAATGGAGAGTAAATCGATCAGGCGATCGGCACTGTTTGCTAAACAGATGGGATTGCATCTGTGGTTCGAGTCCACTGCTCTCCGTTTTGAGAACGTGGTGTAACTGGATAACACATCGGTCTACGAAACCGTAGCTTGCTTCCCGCAGGGTAAAGTGAAGGTTCAAGTCCTTCCGTTCTCGCCTTATCCCCTGGTAGCTCAGTTGGTAGTAGCGTCTGTTTGAAAAACAGAAGGTCGTCAGTTCGATTCTGATCTGGGGGACTGGCACATTGCCCTAGAGCTTCGATGGCAGAGCAAGCGGCTGTTAACGCGGAGGTTGTAGGTTCAAGTCCTACTGGGGCAGCCATTTATTGGGAAGTAGGCAAACAGGCAAAGCCGTCGCACTTTGAATGCGAAGTTTGAGGGTTCGATTCCTTCCTTCCCAGCCTATGTATACTCCTGTAGCCCAACTGGAAGAGGCGGCTGTCTCAAAAACAGTCTGTGTGCGGGTTCAATTCCCGTCAGGAGTACCAATATCGGGATGTAATTCAGTGGTCTAGAAGCCTTGTTTTGGGGACAAGGAGTCGTAGGTACTGCTCCGCAGAAGCAAGCTACAAATCCTACCATCCCGACCATTTGCCCTTGTGACGAAACTGGCAAACGTGCTGGTCTTAGAAACCAGATTTTGTGGGTTCAACTCCCACCAAGGGTATTGATACTCCCGTGGCGAAATTGGTAAACGCTTCCGTTTGAGGGACGGAATTGTTACTCTTTCAAATCCTGTCGGGAGTACCAACTTGGGTCGTTAGCTCAATGGCTAGAGTTCCCGCCTTTTAAGCGGAGTGATCAGAGTTCGAGTCTCTGGCGACCCACCAAATAATGCCCCTGTGATGCAATTGGTAGACATGACCTGCTTAAAACGGGTTTTCTACAGGTTCAAATCCTGTCAGGGGTATCAATTTATGGGAGTGTCGCCTAATGGATGAGGCAACCGTCTTCTAAACGGTTTTATGTAGGTTCAAGTCCTACCACTCCTGCCAAATATGGGTCTGTAGCTTAATTGGGAAAGCGTCTGCCTTGCAAGCAGAAAGATGTCGGTTCAAATCCGACCAGTATCCACTTATGGTGTCTAAAGTCGAAGTGGTCGAGACGCTAAAGAGTGAAGTTAGTCGATAGCGTCTACAAGTCCCGTCAGACACCCCTTTAAGGAAGATGCCGCTAAATGGTCGGCAACCGGTTTTGAAAACCGGGGTGGGGTAAAACCCAGGGGTTCGATTCCTCCATCTTCCGCTTTCCACCAGAGGCTAAAAAGTGAAGCACCGTGCTGATAACGCGGTAACAGGAGGGGCAGTACCTCCCTGGTGGATTAACGTTTCCATTGGTTTGATACCAGCAAGAGTTTCCAAGAGAACGGCTAGATGAGTAGGCGCAGCCCGTCGTAGAAACCGTCTATGCCGATTGCTCTGCATTATCTATTGTACCTCCACCAAAAAACCCAGTTATTATGACTGGGCTTTTGTGGGGCTATATTCCCCTGGTTATTTATAAAAGTTATATATAATTTGCCATTCTGATAATTACTACCACCTCGGCATTAGCAATTTCGGAATCAATAAACAACTCATCTAATAAAAAAACTGATACTATTGCAACTAAATAAATAGTGAACATTAATTGCGACAGATACAAGCGCAATAGTACATTGAGCATACTTAAAAAAAATATGATTATTGGGCTAACAAACCAGAAGGGGGGCGCAGGTAAAACTACCGTATCTGGTCATCTGGCATATTGGTTAAGCCAGCAGGGAACAGTGATGATTGTAGATGCAGATGCACAACAAAGCAGCACCAACTGGATGAAAGATTTACAACTGCCCTGCAAAACAATGATTGACCCAGATGATTTGTTTGATGAACTTCCGGCATTGGCAGAACAATATGATGCTGTAGTTGTAGACGGGCCAGGTAGCCTGAGTGAGACAACCAAGGCAATCTTATCTAGATGTGACCTAGCACTAGTACCCTGTAAACCAGCAGGTCTAGATATGCACAGCACATCAAAGATGGTCAGGATTTTACGGCAGGCAAGAGAACTGCGCTCTGGTATGCCCCATGTTGGCTTATTCCTCAATCAAGCTAAAAAAGGAACTGTATTACTCAAAGATGCCCAAAGAGCTTTATCAGAGAAAAATACGGGCTTTCCTTTACTAAAAACGATGATATATGACCTACAGGTAATTGCTGATGCGCCAGGGCAAGGCACAACTGTTTGGGGACTACCGGGAGCAACCGCCAAACGCGCTGCCAAAGATTTTGAGGCACTGTTTACCGAAGCCTTGGGGGTAATCAATGGCAAGAGATAGACGCATGGTAGAAGATTTTATCTTTAGGGATGATACCAACCAGACTAAGGCAACTATGCCCCTAAGTTTGATTGTGCTGCCCAAAGATGAATTACGGTATTACATCGACCCAGAAGAAGTAGACAAAATTGTTGCTAGTGCCAGAAAAAACGGCATTCTCGAACCACTCCTAGTCCGTCCCATTCCTGGTAGTGACAAACACGAAGTAGTTGCAGGGGCAAAACGCTACAGAGCTTCCCAGATTCTGGAACTAGCCCAAGTCCCAGTAGTTATCCGTTCTCTCAGTGATGAAGATGCTCTAGAAATTGCCCTCATAGAAAACTTTGCCCGTTCAGCACTCACTGACCTGGAAGAAACAGATGGAGTTTTGCGCCTTTTGGCTGTCAAGTTGAAGATTGAACCCCCAGAAGTACCGCCACTACTGCATCACATTCAAAATCAACAACGTGGTAGAAATTCTGCCAATAACGTTATTGGCAATGATGTAATTACTATAGTGCAAGAAGTTTTAACCTCCCTCGGCAACATTAAACTAGATTCATTTATCAGCAATCGTCTCCCACTGCTCAATTTACCCAGTGACATTTTAGAGGTATTACGCCAGGGTAAACTAGAGACAAGTAAAGCCAAAGCGATCGCACGAGTTAAAAATGACCAGACAAGGAAAGAACTCTTAGAAGATGCGATCGCCTACAATCTGTCATTAAGCGAAATCAAGCGCAAAATCAAAGAACTTGAGCAGCAGACTGCATCAGAACCAACATCAATAAAAGACCTAGCTGATGAAACCTTTCGCCGCTTAAAAAAATCTCAAGTCTGGGATGACCCAAAGAAAAAAGCGAAAGTAGAAAAACTGTTGGCTCAATTAAAGGCACTGATAGAAGATGACAACTTAAAGTGAAGTAATGTGGTAATTCTCTCTCACTATTCAATTTGCTTTCTAAGAGATGGTGACATAATCATCAGTCCTCGGACAACTTCTTCAGGAGTAGCAGTACCATCAACTACTTTTGGCATAATCGCCATCAATTCTAAAGCCAAATTTGTGGGAATACCACTTGCTTCTAACCGCTTCAATTCCAAAATATCAATGCCTGCGGCTAATCCCTCTAAATATTCCTCTACAGTCACGCCTAAGTTTTCAACTTCCGACATAAGTATAATTTCCTGATTTTTTGTGTGATTACACTCCCATTGTCTGGTAAAACTTCACAAGACAACTCGTGATTATCCGGTAGTGTATGCCGTACTGTCCAGCAGACAATGGTTTTAAAAGTAACCAGATAGTTTGATACTAATGGCAGACAGTATGGAGAACAACAGCGTAAATCTGGCAGACAGCACACCAGACAATAGCCTACAGTCGGCAGACAATCCGGCAGACGACAGACAAAATATTGATAATTTTTCTAAAATTTCTATATTAGAATTACAAAAAAAATATGGCATAGGCAGAGATCCTTTATACAATCGGATGAAATATCTGAAGATAACTACCTGGAAGATAGGCAAGAAAGCTTATCTGGATGCCGAGCAGATAACACACATGGACGGGCTGCACGACCACATTAAAACTACCGGAAAGATGGAAGGCTACCCAGTACCGCCGCCATCGGGGCCAGTTGAAACTGAGGACGAGCAGCCGACACCTACAACTACTCTGACAGTGGCTACTCAGACTCAGCAGATTGCCGCCCCAAATTACGCACCTCAACAAAAGCGACCACAGTCTTCAGAACAAGTTAACGATGTTGCCGCTATCGTACAATCTGCACAGGGTAAAGCTGCTGGTACACTCATAGCTGAAAACATACTAGCCAGACACTTTATTGAAAATCCTGACTTGCTACCAGATGAGCTAAAAGCCAAAATCAAGGAGTCTGGACAGATGCCAGGTGTTGACCCTTTCGCATACGCGGACTCATTGATCAATATGGCAATGGGTTCTATCAACGTAGCCTGAAATTCTTAGGAATGGCCTTTACAGGAACGGCGATCGCTCTCAACGGACTAAACCCCTTATCCTTAGCAGCTTTGGGGATTAGCGGATTGTTCGCCATGCTCCCTAAATTTTCCTCTAAGAAAAACGACCCAGACACAACTGACGAAATAACCGCGCCTGGGGAATTTAAAATTTACCGACAAGCCGAACTCAACCGGACTACAGCATCACTACTCGCTAATGGTGCAATTCTCATAGCTGGTGAAGATGGTAGCGGTAAATCTGTACTAGCTAGTGCAGTAGTTGAGAAACTTCAAGCCGATGGTTTCACTGTGGCGTTCATCGAGCCGGCGACACCCAAGCAGATGTTACTTGAAATTGCCCATCAGTTTGATATTGCAACTGAAGACCTGGAGGGAAAATCATTAACAGCCGACAAATTAAAAAGAGCGATCGCCCAATTCTTAGAGGAAAACACAGCATTTCTCATCGTGGATGATGCTCACAGTTGCGACACTAAATTTAGGATGTGGCTTAAGCAGTTGCGCCGGAGTAATGTACCAATGCTATTGCTGGCTACAGACCCACCCCGCACCGACATCTTTATCAATATCCCGCGTATTGAATTAAAGCCCCTGCCGGAGTACGCGATTAGGGAAATCATGGTAGCCGCAGCCGCAGACAGGGAAATTCAACTTAAACCCTCGGAACTTGCCAAACTGCAAGAGCGCGCCGGGGGAAATCCCATGCTGGCAACACGAGCTGTAGATGAGGAATATCTTGGTTTGGAAATAGAGGGTGCTGACCACCGCCGTTACTTTGACATCACGCCTCTCATTTTGTTGGCAGGTATTGCTTTCGTAATTATGCGCTTCATTGGGCTAGGTACTAATGACCAAGCACTCTATATATTTGGAGGTATTGCGGCGGCTGTATTCCTTGGACTTTCCCGCCTACTGTACAACTTACCGCGTGAAGATAGGAGAATCCGCTAATGCTTGGTATCTCCCATCTCCTAATTAGTGGCACTGCTACCAGCCTATTACTTGGGACAGCTAACCCGGCTGTTATTGCTGTAGGTGCGATCGCTGGACTTCTCCCAGACATCGACATTTCCACTTCGCCTGCGGGTCGTGTTCTGCCTTGGGTGAGTACGTTCTTTGAAACCAGAATGCCCCATAGAAGTTGTACTCATAGTTTAGTTGCTAGTAGTGCGATCGCCATTGTCGGCTATAGTGCAGTGCTACTAAATCCCAGTTTTATCAATCTCGTTCACGCCTTGAATATTGGCTACTTCTTTGGCTGGTTTGCAGACGTGTTTACTCGCGGTGGTGTGGAAATGTTCTGGCCTTCCCCGGTGCGGTGCGTCTGCCCTGGTAATCGTGATTTACGATTAAGGACTGGCAGCAATGCTGAGTATTTTGTATTGGTGCTACTGATTGCGATCGCTCTATTTACCTTCAATATCAATAATTCTGGTGGACTGCTAACTCAATTCAACAGGTTAATAGCTGCGCCGTCAGGTGTGCAGAAAATCTATAACGAATCTGGCAGTACGCACTTAATCAAAGCCAATATCAAGGGAGTTCGGACAACTGACAGGTCTAGAGTTGTTGGCCAATTTCTCATCATCCAGGCTCAAGGCACAGGCTTTTTAGTCCAGTCTGACGACAACAGAATTTACAAAGCCTCGACTGAACCGGATGCCCAAATTTTCTTAGAGGAAATTACAGCTGATGTGGGTCGCCCAGCCATCACTAATATTGAAGCCATTTTCTTAGAGGATGAACCGATAGGAGCAGCACTAGAAAAATTTAACCGCACTGGGGCAATGGTATTTATATCTGGACAGTTATCCTTTGACACCCTTGACGGCGTGACGTTACCACGCGACCCTTATCAATTCCCCTACATTCGGGCATCTGACAGCACAGTTACCCTGGAAGCTGCACCCCTGACAATTGTGCAAAGTAAGTTAGGTGAAGAGTTCGCCACAGGTCAATTACAGGTAAGAATCATCAACACGACCAGCCAGTAATACCCCTACACCCCTACACCCCTATCCCCCCAATCCCCATGCCTAAACCACTACCAACCCAAACCCTTAAACCTAACCAGACTAAAAAAGTTAATACAGAATCATCAACAGACGGTATTCTACTAGGTGATAAAGTCTGGTGGAATCCTGCCAAGCTTCGCAACGGTCATGTTGTTATTCTCGGAACTTCTGGAAGTGGTAAAACTCAGACACTTAAAGCACTTGCTCACGAATTACCGTTATTGTTTCCTGAAATTAAAATAGTGATTTCCGATTTTCATGGAGATTTGGAATTACCTGGAGAAGTTTGTTACTCTCTTAATGCTGAATCACCACATGGGCTAAATCCATTAGTCCTTGATTTAGATCCAAAAGGTGGTGGCCCGGATTTACAAGCGATCGCTGTCTCATCTATCCTGAGAAAGTCTTTAAAGATGGGAGACAACCAAGAAGGCTTAGTCTTAAATGCTTTTATAACCTGTTATGAAAATAAAGGCATTTTTCAAAAAAATCAATCAACCTGGACGCTAGAACCACCTACCTTTGCTGACTTAGAAAGTGAACTGCAAAGTCGGGTAGAAGATGGTTGTAAGGATTCAGGTAAGTTACTTTTAAAACTAGCCGCTACTTTCAAATACGGAATTTTTAGTAAGCCTCAGCCATCAATGAATTTCCCTGTTGTCAGATTTGATTTATCTGCATTATCTAAAGTACCAGGGTTGAGTGCGATCGCAGCAGAAACCCTCTTAAAACAGCTTTTCGACAGTCACAAGTTGATGGGCGAAATTGATGGTAGAGTTCCACGCTGTTATGCTCTACTAGATGAAGTAAAAGAAATTAAATCATCCCATACACTTGAGAAAATCACCAGTGAGGCGCGAAAATTTGGATTAGGAATAATCGTTGCTAGTCAAATGGATTCAGATATTTCTAATACTGTTCTTGCCAATTCCTCAACTAAGATGGTTCTCGGAGTAGATCAAGTAGAAGTTACTAAGGTTGCACGAAGATTTAGATTTGCAGTCAACTTAATCGCTAATCTACAACCGTTAGAGGCTTTAATCAGAATGGATAACGATGGATTTCATACTAAGATAAAGCCTTTTTATGAAAGAGTTTAAATAATAGATAAATTTATTTTTTGTGGTGTCTGCCAATTTATATTTCGGAATTATATAAATAAATCAAAAACAAGCCCTTCCAATAAATGAAAGGACTATTGTATAATTTATTGCTAATCTCTAAGAAGTTCAGCGTAATTAAACTATTTATATAGTTCGGTTTATTTGCATCTACTTACTTATGAGATTTTTTATATCTCTTTTGATTTAAACAAGTTGATTTTGCGTTTGGAGTATAGACCGTAGCCTACAACTATCAGACTACCAAATATAGTGGCGGGTTCGGGAACAGGCTGTGATTCATGCTTTCCTTCAAGGACATAAACAAACGTATCTAATTCCTCATTCTCACTTGAGTCTCTTGTAATTGTTAGGCGATTAGTATAGTATACATCTCTATGAGTTGGTTGGTGTTCCACTTGATTTGGCGTAGTGAGTGGATCGAAGACAATTGTATTATTCTTCCATCTAGAATCTGTTAGTGATGTCTCTAAATTAAAGGAAGGAAATAAAACTCGGAATTGGTTGCCTGTATCTCGGTCACTATCATGTTCATCACCTCTAGGTTTAACATTGTGGTAGATAGTTCCATTTAATGCAAAAGTGCTTTCATCTTCAAAAAATCCATTTGCGTAATCGAAAGTAAAACTATAATTCCAAAGTTTGTCATTTGCAATCTGAAATCTATAATCTTTTTCGGGATTGAAATTAGCATTAGTTTCAACAGTAAGCATGAAGTCAAAATCACTTTCCATGTAAGTAACATTTACGGGTGATTGAGGATGGCTGGCTGCTGTAATATTAACAGGAACATTTATTACGTTTATATTAAGATCCAAGTTAATTCCTATCAGACTGACAGCATCAGCATTTCTTGGAAAAAACACAAAAGAAACTACAGAAAAATAAATGAAAATACTTTTGAATTTATTAGTTTTTATCATAAATTATTTTTTACCCACTAAATAACACAATTTGCATTCTTAATTTAAAACACAAAGGCATATAAAAACATTAATTTTAATTAATATTTTTATATAAAAATTGCGAGGCTCTTTAGTCTTGAGTTCATTGTGCTTTGAACGAAAAAATGAGGTGCGATTCGTTCAAGGCACATTCATTTTAGGGAACAAAATAATAGAAAAACCTAATTGTAGATTGTATTAATTGTTGTGATTGGATTTTAAGTTTTTTAGACTTTCTATAAAACTGCGATTTTAATACTTCACCATAAAACCAACACAAGAACTAGTTTTGATACTAAAGACTTGAGCTACATAGACTAAGTTTTCGGTTAGCTGTGGGAATTATAGGAGAAAAGACTAAAATCAAACCTTTCTATGAAAGAATTTAGCAATAATTTATATATCTATATATGTGTCGGGCTGATTGCATTAATTTTCTTGGCAAGAAGTACCCCAGAAAATCAGCCTGTAATTGCTGCTAAAAGTGAGGTGACAAATACAAAAAATCCCTCTCTCCGAGACGCTACGCGAACTGAGGAGGATGAGGGATTAGAGTATGATTCTGCAAACTCACTATTACAACAAAATCGTCCTCTAAGAATGAGTATAACTGTGGATAATCCCTCATTCTTAAAGGTTCGAGTTGGTCAAGAAATCAAGCAAGGTGATGTAATATCAGATAATTCCACAGAGCGCGATCGCCTATCCAAACAGAAAAAATCTGTCACACTCCAAATTGATAATTTAAAATCTAAAGCTATTCCCGAACCTTTTAAACCTACAAAGCCATTAGGATTAAAGCAATTACCACCAGCCATTTTCTCAGAGGAAAAGGCAGCGATCGCTCAGTCGAAGTTGAGGTTAAATCAAGCGATCGCACTCCTGGAGACGCGGACAATTATTCTGAAATCTGACAACCCAGAACGACGGGCAGAGGCGGAGAAGGCAGAGGCAGGGTTACAGATTGCTAACCAAAAAGTGCAGGAGCAAGAGCAATTAATTCTGGCTATGAGAGATATGAGGCTGGAAGATACAATCTTGCACCATGAGGAAGCTAAGTTAAAACAGTTGCGCTCAGAAATGGATCAGGCTAATTCAACACTCGACCAAGCCAAAGCCAAACTCAACACATCGGCAATACTCCAGCAGCAAGAATTGCAGCAGCTTCAAATAAATGTGAGACTGGCGCAATCTGATTTAGAGGTAGCCCAATCACGCCTCATTGCTGCTCAAAACCGCCGTCAACTTACAGAATATGATGCCAACTTGAACGAAGCGAGACAGCAGCAACAAGAGAATCAAACTCAACAGGAATACTCAAGGCAACAGCAGCAGTACGCTCAGGCTATAAGAGACAGGGATTACCAGTTAGCACAACTTAATATTTCACTGACCACCATCGAGGATAAACTCGCACAAATCCCGATGGTGAGAAGCCCCAGGCATGGCTACATTAGGCGAATTAAGCCTTGGGTGGGACGTGATGGAAAATATACCACGACTATTACTATTAGCCCTACTCCTATTTCCCTTAAAAATAGGGGAAGTACAAGCACAGTCACCCCCACCAGTACCAATCAAAGTAGCACCACCAACAAAAACCCCGCCAACTCCAGAAGATGAACCCCAGGAGGAGAAAGAGCCACAGGAGGAAATTGCACCGGAAGACGCGCCACAGGTGGATCAAGATGCTGACGCGCAGATTCCTAAGCCTGAGCAAAACCCATTTAACAAACCCAGCATCGATGCAATTATTCAGAGAGAATTTAACGAAGATATGTGGCGGCTGCTGCGCGGTGGTCTTCCCTGCTTGGAAACTTCGGCGGTATGTTTGCAGCAATTGCAGGATAGAGCTATTACACAATCGCCTTTACTCAAAGAAATCGATGCCCGAATTAACGAGGCCAACGAGCGCATCAATGAAGCTAAGGCCAGAAACAAGAAATCAATTCAATTAGCCATCCTTACCCCAGCACTGCAATATTTATTGGGGCCAACTCCCACAGCAGGAGAACCACAAAAGGGAAATGGACTAGTTGACAACATCGCCGCCATTTTTCGTGGTGACACTGGGATAATAAATGGCTTATTAAATATCATTGGAGTTCCGCTATTTCAAGGCACACAGGGCGGAAATGCTGACGCGCAAAGGAATGCGATCGCAATTGGTGATTTACAGATTAAGGTGGCAGAATTGCAGCGAAACAGAGCGCAGTTAGCTGATACAATTCGTTCCAAGGTTACAGAGTTATTAGTTGAGTTTGATGAATCACGTACTGATTACCAAACCTCTCAGGTGGTAGCGAGTAGGGCAATTGATCAGTTTAAAGTATTTGAAATCCGTTACAGACGAGGAAATTCAGACACAGAAACTTATCTAACAAGACAAAACTCTTTAGATAACACTAAAGCCCAAACATATAGAGCTTGGGCGAAGATGAGACGGTCATTATTTAAACTTAAACTCCTGGTTCTCACCATCAAGGATGCTGAGATTTAAAATGGTGTCCCCCTGCAATTACTTCTAGCTTCCCATCTTTCCAAGCTTGGTAAATGGGGGCTTTGTTCAGTTTGGTATTGTCACTGCGGTAAATATCATAATGAAATCGCCAATCATGAGGCTTTCTGTTGCGCCAAACATTTGGTAACTCTTGCCCCTGATGTTGTACTTTCAATGTAGCGTTCTTAGAGGAAAAATATTGAGCAGTCCTATTATTAAATTTCAATTTAGAATTTAACAACACTGACCGCTTAAAGTTCTCCCAACTTAGATGACTTTCAGCCTCGCCTACTTCCAAAGCAAAGCCGCTCATCCTTCTAGAATCGGTAGCAGTGGCAGTTAAAATCTGGTCATCTGGATAGTTTGCTGCATCCTTAGTTACACCAAATTCTAAATTGATGGGTGCTACGCTCAACCATGTTTTCTCAAGTCTGACAAACATTTTTCCTCTAAGAAACTCTACTTGTGCAGACTTGGGTAAGAAAAACTGGAACGGTGCAGCCTTATCATTCAGCCAAATTGTTAGATTCTGATACTGACCTACAGCATTGTTACCTGATGAGGATGTAGGGATAAAGTAGTCAACGCCCCGACGTGGATTGTAGGACATCAATTTAAATCCGTTCCAATCCCCGCCGCTACCCTGTGCTAGCGTCCCCAGTTGGAAGCTGTGGCCAAAATACAGAGTTTCATAAAACTGTGGTTTGTCACTTCCCCCTGGTTTCCAATTCTCATAAGTCGGTTTTGAGTTCAACAGTTCCAGAGGTTTAGTAAACTGTTTTCTCGCTAGTGCTACAGATGCGGCGGGTGGTCTGTAACTACTAGTAATCAAATGAACTAAATCAGGATTTTGACTAACATCCTTAACTGGTGAGTCTCCAAAATATAACCCTAACGTCTGGGCTGCACCAGAACACCACGCACAATTACCATTACCATAATCACGCTTATTAGCTCCCCCAAATCCACCGCGCCAATATTTTAAAGCACCGGTGATAAAGAACCAATCAAGGGCAGCTTTAGCCGTCGCATTCACTTCCTCATCCTTAGCAAAATCATACAAATTAATATAACTGGTGATTGTGTGACCAAGGTAAACGGGACTATCCCATTCACCTTGACCAATCATATAGAGCGATCGCACCCTATGCCCTATTCTCTCTTTATAGATTTGCCGCGTACGCTCGTTTCCAGTTTCCTCAGCCATTAAGTAAGCTGATGTTTCACGCATAGCCCGAAGGTTGTCAGTATTCCTGCAATCAATCCAACTGGTACAGTTATCCTGTGAATTTTCCCAAAATTTTCTAGGTTCTGAGAAATGTTTAGTTAGCGGGTCAACTTTGGTGAAAAGTTGCATTGCGTCCCTCATCCTTAATCTGTAGCTAGGGCTGAGGAATTGACCAAAACCAAAGTATT
This sequence comes from Aliinostoc maniaoense, assembly GCF_058172895.1. NCBI lineage: Bacteria > Bacillati > Cyanobacteriota > Cyanophyceae > Nostocales > Nodulariaceae > Aliinostoc > Aliinostoc maniaoense. The sequence goes on from NZ_CP187953.1 coordinate 29,549, forward strand.
TTCTAATCTGACCTTTTAGAGTAAATCCTGAATAAAAGTCTATTCCTAATGTGTGCTGATTCTTAGAGGAATGTGCATCATCGGATTGAAGGAAAGTGATCGCAGTTTCCCCATTTCCTCTAAGAAAATCAATCATGGCTTTGGGATATGAATTTTTCTCATACTCATACGCCGTACTTCCATACTTACCAGATTCAAAATTTTCTAAATATTCGCGCTTTCGCTGCTGAAACTCTCTCTCTAATTCGGGAGACCACTGAGCCAAGGCTGAGGATTGACCAAGTATTAATAGAAATATTATTAACATTTTTTTCATAATTAAAGAAAGATAAACTCCACCAGAATATATGAGTAAATTGGGCGCATTCGTACCATGTAAATGTATAGGTGAGATAAGCGATCGCAACTGCTGTCATACCTGCCATTGATGATTTATATACGAGATACAAAGTAAAGCCTATTAAAATCAAATAAACTGCTGTACCTATTATTCCCACTGACACAGCAGAATCTAATACTAAATTATGAGCTTTACTTGTGGGGGTAGGCTGAGTTTTCATCTTCCCATCTGGTTGATAGGGAAATGCTATTTCAAAGCCATCAAAGCCCCATCCTAGCAAGGGACGCTGATTAATTCTTCTAGTTGATATTTCCCAAAGCATGATTCTATCTGAAGTGATTTGCTTCATGATTGGGAGATTATTAATATTTCTATTTGTGGATAGAATGCTAATGATTAAGATGGAAGCGATCGCACCCACAGCAATCACTTTATAGTGCTTCCTTCCTAATAGATATGCAGTAGCAATAATCAAAGCCAGTAAACCTGCTCTAGTCTGGGTAAAGATTAAAGCAGGTAAGACAACAGCCACATACAGCAAAAACTGATTAATCTTAATCCATCTTTTTTGATATGCCACCAACGCCATTACACCAGCCGCCGCCAGGGTAAAGGCAGCATGGCCTCTATGGGAATAAAGCCCGATTGGTTGATGTCCTTGAAAAATGGTGCTTTTAAGAATGTTATCTCTGATTAACTGACCAGATGTAGCTGTATAGTCAATCTGCCAATTAAACATCTGGGGAAAGATGCTCAATGCTAAAATTCCACTACCAATTAATAAGCCTTGAATCTGCGCTTTTACCACCTCTGGCTTAAGCTTCACCACCAGGGCATTACTCAGGGTGAAGATAGCAATTAATCCATAATATAAAAGCCCACTTTTCATAGTGGATTGTCCGAGTAGCGATCGCAGGGGGAGAGGGCTGTAAATTGTGGTGATTAGCCCAATTGATAGAAATATTCCCCACAAAAAAGTGGCTATTTTCCAGAGTTTAGAAATTTTTAATAATTTCCATTCCTGAGAAACTATTAATAAGTTAAGTATGGTAATTAACTGTAGGGCTAAAATTTTGGGCTGAGTCCAAATCATTCCTCTATCTATACCCAAGGGATTGATGAGGATGACACTAAAGCAGAAAAGTATGCTGATTAATTTATTCATATATTCATAAAAGACTGAGGCTAAAAATACTCAACCTCAATCTTTTATAGTTGATTAATTTAGCCAAAAATTATTAAGTTCCACTGCCACCAGACCAAGAAGCTGGTACGTATCCTACTCCACTGGTACAACGAGGTGCATTACCCGCATCTGGAAGAGTGGAAAGTGTTTTCTCTAAACCATTTACTGAAAAAGTGGCAGGAATGCTAAATGATGAAGTATTGCGTAATGTACCGTAACCACAAGCATTAATTCTTACATTTTTATTTGTGTCTCTAGGTACGTTTAACAATACTGCTGAGCCTGGAGTCTGGTTAACAATCACCACATCACCAGCAGGGGTTTTGAAGTTTTGGCTTCTGGCTTCTACAAAGCTGCCATTAGTACAGCTTGGTAAAAGTTGAGTAGGTAGGGAAGCTAATGTAACTGTAGTGCCTGCTACTTGAATAGTTGGAGTCATCCCCACGCTGGAAGCACTTAATCTGATTTCCCCACACGCGCCAGCGACGCGTGAGCTAAAGCGGTCTACATAGCCAAGGGCTACGGATGCAGTTCCGTTGGCAGTGCCGGAAATATAAACCGTTGTTTGCCCATTGCTAGTTACTTTATATACAGTCTCACCATTGTAAGGAATTGCCGAGGCTGGAGCTATAGAACTAGCGATGCCTAACGGCAAAGCTGACGCTAACGCACCTACACCTAAAACTAAAGCGAAAATACTTTTTACTCTTTTCATAACACTCAATATTGACAATCGATTACGCTGCACACATCTTAGAAAAAGCCTTATCGATTTGATAATTGTTGAAATTAAGTAGGAAATTATTATGAAATTTGTATTACATTACAAAACAAAAATTTATATTGTAATTTTATTAAGTGCAATTACTGCTATTTCTGGATGCGGCAGACTGTATGCCAATAATCCCACCGTACCAATAGCAGAAAGTTGGGAAGTTATTAAGGTGTCGGATGGTGATACTATCACTGTCCGCCGTACAGGACAAGAGAGAAAAATTCGCCTGTGCGGAATTGATGCACCTGAAAAAGCCCAGCCTTTAGGTAAAGAATCAAAGGCGAATTTAGAGAGATTATCGAAGGAAGTAGGGGGGCAAGTATCGATTGTACCAGTGGAGAGCGATCGCTATGGTCGCCTTGTCGCTGAAGTATTTTCTTCACCTCCAAATAACAACGAAATTGAAAAATTTTGGAATGAGGAACAACTATCATCTGGCAATGCTTTTTTATATAAACAATATGTGGGGAAATGCCCCAATAAAATAGCTTTGGAGAATGGGGAAGCGATCGCTAAATCTAAAAAGCTTGGTGTATGGTCAGGGAATTATCAAAAGCCTTGGGATTATAGAAGAGAGCAGCGCAGTAGATAAAACCCACTGTGCCGAGTTATGGCTTTTGAGTGGGCTGAACAGCCATCACAAATTTAAAATTTTGGAGTCTGCACCCACTAGAACACCGATTCAGTAATAGTGAGGAATTTCAAGAAGAACTGAGCAAGTTGTATGCAGATTCTCCAAAAGGGTATCCACCAGTACCACCAGCACAGTTGGCGTTAGCAACTATCTTGCAAGCGTATCGTGTCGCACCCAAAACGGGAAAATTGTACGTTAAGGAATATGTCATTATCGATAAACCGTTATTCAACCTAGCTTATAGCCTCCGTCCCCTGAAATTTTTCGATTATGGATCTAAATCAGGCTCCAAAACTAACTTGCCCCTAAACAATGGACTGATTGTAGCGGTTAGAGTATTATATATACGGTTTTAAGTCGCCTTTATTATTAACTAGTGTTGTTGTGAATGATACATTTTATGCTGAAAACAACTGTAAGCTCAATTTTAGCGGTTGGAGCTATATCTATAACCTTTCAACCGTCAGTGATTGCTTTTTCAACCACTGATGATGGAACTCGTAAAGTAACTGGTTCTGTTGAAATTCCCTTCATATCTTACTCAGGTTTTACCTCTGGTGTAGAGTTGCAGTTAAACGGAAGCTTAATAGAAACTGGTGAGATTATCTATTCTAATAACCCAGAAAAAATTAGTTCTATGTTAATTGATTTTAACATGAGAGAAGTTATAATCACTGAACATAACCTGGTGAATTTTTCCTTTTTAACTACTCTTGGACTTAAGCCACTTCCTATGACTATTGTCCAAAGGTCTAAGCTTCCTTCTTTCAATTTGATTGAACCTAGTACGGAAAATAATAATGATATTTTAACAGCAAATAATATAGGTTTTATAGGTCAACCGAGTGTGGATAAAAGTCTGACATTGGGAAATTTTGTCGGTCAATTGTTGGTTTCTTCTTCTTCAGATTCTCTAGTTTTAGATTTACTGGAAGATTTAGTTTTTTCTGGATACGGAGAAGTCCAAGAAGGTTCTTTTGCTGGTTTTTACTATGCTAACGAAAAAAGGATTAAAAGAGTAAAAGTTGGTCCTGTAGAAGTTGAGTGGGAACACATACCTGAACCTACCTCCGTATTATCCCTCTTAGCCCTCAGCACACTCGGCGCAGCTTCAACCCTTCAGCGCAAACTAAAAAACTCCAAATCCACTGCAAAAGAGCTAGAAAAAGTTTCCTAAAAACCATCAATAAAACTCACAAATCCTTCATTGTGTCTAGTGAAGGGTTCACACAGTCAACCTTTTTCTGCTGTAAAGTCTCTACAGTAAGACCACAGGAGTGAAATTTTCTTAGAGGATAAATTAGCTAGGATGAAAGAAAGCTTATCGAACATCTCACGATAAAATTGCTCGTTCGTCGGCGGTGGTTTCGTCGAAGCTCCTCACCACCCCCTCCTCACTCACGCCAACCCATCCCATCCCTGCACCATCCGCCCCATTGCGCGTTTTTGAGTAAGCATTGAAATACTTGCAAGCAGACTCAAAAACGCGCTTTAAAAACCCTGGTTAGTTATTAGCCAGGGTTAACTGTTGTTTACTGCGACACTCCTTTCATTGACTATCAAAATTTGGTCGCGTAGTTTTTCATAGATTCGATTACAGCGTCGTACTTGCTCGTAGGTATATCAGCAGTGCGTTCAAGTTGAAATCCTGCCAGCACAGATTTCACATCTGATTCTGATAGGTGTAACTCATTCCTTGCGATCGCCCACAGCCTTTTTACCTGCCCTTCAGATATGGTCTGTACACCCGATACACCAGCCATATCATGCAAAATTGAGCCGGGCTTTTCTTTAGGCTTTTGAGTAAGGCCAGCTTCCTGTCTAATTTCTTTACCTATCTTTCGCTTAACCTCTTCCCAATTTTGACTATCAACTACGGTAATATCCAGTAAACAAAGGGTGTTATACCTTCTACCGTAACTAATCTGTACACCAAGCTCCTTGGCATCATTAAAATCGCCAGGGAGGGGAAAAACAGAATCAATCTGTTCGCCGCTTTCATGTCTGAGGCTCGAAACTAAGCAATATCTAGTTTCTATTAACATCATCTGATGAGCGATCGCTAGCCCAAAGCCTGACAATACAGGTGTAATTTTAGGTGTAATTTCTTCAAGTTCAGCGTATGTAAAATTAATCTCTCTACCAGATTTAGTAGGAATTTTTACATTTCTGTTGGCCAAAATAGCGGGTATTTCGGCTTTAGCTTTGGCCAAGGCTGCATTGAGTTGTGGTGTTTGCGTTGTCATATTCTTAGAGGAAAATTTTATAGGTGCATTGGCGTTAGCCTTGCCGTTAGGCATCGCGGATTAACTACGAATCCATCAATCTACGTGCTGTATTTAGGCGTTGGCCAATAGCGTCTAACTTGGCCTTAATTTCTGAGTCAGTTTCAGCCGTTGCGTTTTCTAGCTGTCCCATATATTGAAGAAGCTGCTGCAACTGGGCTGCTGCTTCCTGAGAGTGAGTCCAAATTTGGGCATAGCACCAAGCTGGATCAGGTATTGGGTAATCAGCGTTAATTAATTGGTTTAGTTCCTCGTTACTCATAAAGTCACCTGTTTGCTATGATTAAATGGCCATCTTGGCGAATCGGGGAAAATATCTTTGGTCGGATACCTGCCCCGATTAATACCCTCTCTTATGGCTGTGGGCTGGCGGCCAGTTTAATGTTTACCAGTCTGCAAACTCTGTGTCTCGTTCTGGCTCAGGTTCAAATTGCCATGCTTGCTCTTTCATAGCCGCTTCCTTGCGTTCGAGCCAGCAGTATTCATACTGGCGCAAAGTTTCACAGCCAAGATACTTCCACACTGCAAATATATGCTTATCTGGGATTTGTCCCTGTGCAGTTGAGTGAAGCATCAGGTATTTGCTAGCAACTGCATCCTGGTTAAAAGCTTTTTCTAATCCCGAATAGGCGTGACAAGTACAAGTTACTTCGTATCTGCACAGTTTAAGCTCGTAAAATTCGCCTGTGTTGCCACGAGCAATTAAATCATCCCAGTTATCGCCCGGCTGCAATTTGTAGGGGTCAGCTTTCACCCAAGAACGACTGATTAAAACTTCTACAAAATCAGCTTTAGAAACAAAGCGTGATAAGCCTCTGATTTTTTTTACTGTAGTGTGAGGAGCAGGGGTTTTATATTCCTTAACAATTTTATTTGGTATGTGAATATAAACACAATTCTTATATACATCAATAGTGGCATAATCAATCCCAGCTTTAATTTCCTCTGCCGACCATCCCCATTTTTGTAATAATGATTTAGTATTTTCTAGGCTGTAAATATGGCGTAATGCGTAGTCCTCGCTATTATCTTCATGTAGCAAGGATTTATGAAAATTAGAATAGTTGTAATTAGGTCTGATATGGGCTTTGGCAGAGAAACGTGTCATTTGGTCGGATACCTTTTTCTAAGGTTTATATAATTCATTATAGCGTGTAGACAAGCTATAATAAAGAAATTTACGCAAATTTCATAAATTCTTAGAGGAAAAGAAAAGCGATATCTACAGCAGCAAGAGTGGCGATCGCCTGGAATGTGCGATCGCTGTGCAAAACTATTCAATTTCTTCTACTGCACTTTCTAAATTTTGAACAGCAAAGTCTAGATATTCAATAAATGATTGATTTACATTTTCGTCATCTTCATCATTGATTATCTGCTGAATTTCAGAAATTAAATCGTTCAGTTTTTCGACAAGGGTTTGTTGTTGCTGCTTTTTCTTTTTCATGGTAGTAAATCAAAAATTGATAATTGGATGTATTCTTGGTTGATGTAGCTGTGAATAGTAGCTCCTTCAACCTCGTAGCAAGTTGAAGTTAGTTTTTTGTGGCCAATGATTAAATCAGTTCTTTTGCGTTGCCCTGGCAGTGGTCGAAATTTGTATTGTGGGTGTGAAATGTAGTTAATGTTGTCTTCTCTGTAGAGGAATCTGTAAAAAGTTCCTCTAATCTCGTAAATCTTGCGTGTGCTGAGTAGCGTTGAGTCGTAAATTCTCATTGGATAGGAATTTGAAGCGAACGCAGATATTAACTAGCCGTGATACTCACGAAAAACATAAACGCCATGAGGTGAAGCTTTTACAGAATCATAGCCTTGGATAAATAACTCACGCGCTACAGAATCCCAATCAATATGCTGCGACCAAAACAGAAATTTCTTCTCAAACTCTGACCAGTTATACATATTTTCAATTTCGTCAGATTTTAAAACAAAATCTCTCTCTGACTCCCAGTGTCCACAGTAATAACTACTAAATTCTTCAGCTAACTTTTCAATATCTGGATCATGAATTGGGTCTTTTGCATAATTGAGCCAAGCTGACATCGCGTCGGGGTCGTCGGCATCATCTAGTACCTGGGCTAATTTGCTGATATATTCCAAGCTTTCATATTCACGCAATGAGAAATCAGCAAAGTTTTCATAATCATGTATCGCGTATTCCTCGCACGGTTCATCATCCGCAACTGGCGACCATGAAAGCATCCATTTAATATCATCTTCTATGTCTTCTGGGTCTTGGGTTGCGTCAATCCAAAGCCCGTGTAAATGCCCGTTATTGTATGCAGATAAGCAAGCCACATAAATTTTAGGGGTGTTTTCATCGCTGCATTCTCTCTCATCTCTGGGAAATGGTAGACGACATTTTAAACTGCTAACAATGGGAAAGCTGAAACTAGGAAAATTGACACCTGCTAATTTAACAGCCAATTCTAAAGCTTGATAATCAATTGTCTTAGTTTCGGGAATTAAAATTTTACCTACCTGCTGCACGTTATAAAGTTGTTCAGCCACAGATAGGGCTTCTGATTCAGAATTAAAAACTAATTGCATGGTGGTCAGATACCTTTTAAAATCAAGCGAGGAAATGAAGGGAAAGAGCGATCGCTTTAGAGCTAGTACCAAATACTAAGTAATTGCCATCCTGGTAATTCTTTGGCAATAATTTGCCTGAGTTGGTAATCGTTTACTGTTGCTTGTTGAAACTCAAATTCAACGATTTTTAGCTTGCCTTCTGTATCGATGAAATCAGCCTGAAATTTCAGCATAGATACATTTGCAAAATTCTTAGAGGATAAAAGGAGAGCGATCGCTTGAGTTAGGCGATCGCAGAGATTAATTAGAAAGGTGCAATATTAAATGATTTGAAAAGTGTTTGAACTGTATCAGTAGCCATTAAACAAAATTGGCTTTTATCATCCGATACCCAAATCAATCGTAATTGGCCATCTTCTAAGCAAGCCCCGGTTATTTGCCCCCATGTCTGCGTGTGTGGGTTGTAGATCGAAACTGCTGTAATATTGCTATCTGCTGTAATCATTGGTCGAATACCTTGTGTTGTGCCATAAGTTCATTATAGCTTGTCTACACGCTATAATGAACTAGCTCAAAGCAATCTTTACAGAAATTTTAATTTGTAGACACGCTATAATGTGGCGGCAACGTAAGAGTAATAACAATGGCAGGAACTTTAAGCAGTGGCAGACCGGGAGGAAACCCAGAACTAGAAAAGCATCAGTTTAAGCCCAAAGGTGATGAGCCTTTGACCGAAAAAATCACTGTGAGGCTGACACCATCAACTATGGAGTTTTTAAAAACTTTGGGGAAAGATTACCCTGAATTTGTGCGTGAGGCGATCGCTGAAAAGATAGAACGGTATGAGGCCACCCAAGCTAAAACAGTTGCAACTGAACCGGCGACGGTTGGCCAACAACCTGAGAACAACCAAACCAGCCTTTTAAGCCAGGAAGCGGGAACAGACCCCAGCCAGCCGGAACAGGCAGCGACCCCAAAAACACGACGCAAGGCAGACCAGACCCAAGGGCAAAAGCAAGAGAAGCCCAAGACCCAGAACCGCGGCCGGAAAAACAGCGCGACTGAGAACTAGAGGGAACGAGGCCAGTAGGGCAGCAGGAAGCTGGGAACGACACCCACAACCCGCCGCCACTAGCAACAGCGCGAACGCAGGCAACAGAACGGGCAGCGAAAGCACCACGACCAACACCCCACACACCAGAAGAAACGGCGAACACCTCAGCAGATGGAAACGCCAGCCGAAAGAACTCGTCAACGCCACGCGCACACCCAACCACAACACGAGAACCAGCCGGAACAGCCGCCGCCGCCGCAGACAAGGGAGCAGGGGAAGAACCCCAGCGACGAGAACCAGAGAAACCAAAGCAGGTGTAGCGCGAGAAAATAGCTGAAAGCATGGTGAAAAGCTTGCAATAATCATTATTATAGCACGTAGACACGCTATAATAACTATAATTTAAGCCTGTCTTGCCCCGGCGCAGCCGGGGCGAGTGCTACTTGTCTTACACGAAAAATCGGCCACCAGTGGCACACCGACAGAAGCAACAGCCGCCGAGATACCTTTACCTCTCCTTTCTCTTTCTCTGCATTTCTTCCTCCCGCAAAAAAAGCAGCCCAAGATTTTTTCCATCACCGGAGCGGCTTGGCCTCACGAGTGGATTTCTCCTCCTCATTCAGAGGACGAGCGCAGGTGATATACTGAAAAATCGCTGCTTTTTTTGCACCGTTTTTTGGCTGCTGTTTCCGAGTCTTCCGCATCAAATGAGTATGCTTTGTGACAGCAGACAAAAAACATAACAACTACGAAGTAACATTATCCTCTGTGGAGTGACCAGAGTGTAGTGGAGGGATGCAGGGGCGGCGGGGTCTATCAACGAAGTGCAGGATTTTTCGGATTCAAGCCCCTGCCCCCGCAACGGAACGCCGGGAACGGAACGTTTTTAACTATGCAACTAAGCTGAAATATTTGTCAGAGCTTATCTAAAATTTTCCTCTAAGAAATTTATCTATGGAGCTTATCGAGCAGTTTTTCTCATAGATAAGCGATCGCTCTTACCCCAAAAAAAGGGAGCAAAAGCCCCCAACGAACTAGCTGTAAACTAACTCAACCCTAGACCCACGACTAGCCCAACCCAACCTGACCTGACCAACTGGCACAACGACAGGAACACGCACAGCAAAACGAGCAGGCCCCGCAGAAACACAACGCACCTTGACCGAGTAACCGACCACCTCAGCCCACCGCACAGCAAACTCACGCGGCAACGACTCAAACCACACCTCAGCCACGAAACCAGTAAAAGAACTGTCAGACTCCCGCCAGAAACAATCAACTGCACCAAAATCACCAGCCAAACCAGAAACCAACTCAAATGGAACTGAACGCATAGACCGAACCTCACAAGCGAAAAGACCAACCAGGAAACACCCCGGCTATTTTCTTCAAGCGGAGTGGGTCAAGGGTGGCGGATCGGGGTCTGGGGTGTCCCCAGATATAAATACGTAGTAACAGCTTTCCGCCACTTGCTCTCGCCCTTGACGCACGTAGCCATCCTGAGAAAGCCGGGGTAGCCCTGCGGCGATTGAGCGTTCCCCCAAAGGGGGCGGAGGGGGGAATCGACCGTAAGGGAGTCAATGATAGAAACGGCTTTGCAACAACTTTCTTTAAAAGCGTAGCTTTATGTTCTAAAATGTAGGCTTTAATATTTATTTATCGAGCGTACGCTGCATTCACTATACTATTTAGTAATAGTGTCCGACCCAAAAGTATGCCAAACTATCATCCTAAAACTGAGCATCTAACCAAGCAGAAAGCAGCTTGGCAGCATTTACCCACAAAAGCTGTACGAGTTCCTGAGATATTCTTAGAGGATATTGAGCGATACGCGCGATCGCTGGATGGACAAACTAGCCCATTTGAATCAATCATTTCTGTATTGGATAAGTTGAGTAAAGATGAATTAGCGCAAATAAAGCTGGCTATAGAATGTTTATCTGGCAATGATATTGATGAGACAACTGTACAAACTACATTACCTAATGTTTCGGAAAGTAGGGATACTTTACCTAGCTCAAATACCGCACTGTCCGCACCATCTTTACCCAATCTAGAATTTTCAAATAGTCAAATTGCAGAGTATAAAGCAAAGTTTGGTTTTATTCCTTCAAGATTTCAATTAGGAATAATTGATTGGGTTATCAACCAAAAGGGTAACGGCTGTTGCAACGCTGTAGCAGGTTCTGGTAAAAGTAGCACACTGAGAATAGTTGCAAAATCCCTATGGGAAGCTGGATTAAGACCTAATGAAATCAAGATTTGTGTTTTTGGGAAGGATAATTCCACAGATTTAATTAAAAAATTTGGCCTACTTTGGAAAAGTTCAATTAGTACATTACACAGTGCTGCCTTCACTCTCATCAGAAAAGAGCTTGGAGTTAAGCGCAATGAAGACATAACAGTTTCTAAATATAAATATGAGAAGATTGCCCAAAGCTTAGAATTAATTCCTAACCGAAGACGTAACATTCCTATAGGTAGGTTGCAGAGTGAAAAAATCATCAGTGACAGTGACGATTTTCTAAAACTAATTGATTTGGTGAGATTGAACAATCAAGAACCCACAGCAGAGATTATTAGAGCGATCGCAAATCATCATGAAATTGACAGCGTACAACAACCGCAGTTAGTAGCCCGATGGATTGCTTATTGCCTCAAAATTGGTGAGGAGATGGCAATTCAACAGAAGAAGCTGGATTACACTGATCAAATCTGGCTTGCTGTTAAGTGGCGACTGCATGAGCAGCCCTGGTTTAAACCGTACAAGTTTGCTTTGGTTGACGAGTGCCAGGACTTGAACCCGTTGCAACTAACATTTGTGCTGATGCTAATAGGTGATACTGGCAGAATACTTGCTGTTGGAGATCCAAGGCAAGCTATCATGGGATTCGCCGGGGCGGATAACCAAAGCTACAACAACATTGTCAGGCTTACTAGAGCTACAGAATTACCGTTATCAATTTGCTATCGTTGTCCGAAATCCCACATTGCCCTAGTTAAGAAAATCTTCCCCAATATTCCCATTGAGCCAGCACCAGATGCGATTGAGGGGATAATCCATCAAATTGAAGCAGTAGAAATTGAGAAATTTATAAAAAATGGTGATGTAATCATTGGCCGGAAAAATGCCCCATTAGTTAGCTTGTGTATTAAATTAATTGGTCAGGGGATAAAGGCTACTGTTAAAGGTCGTGATGTAGGGGACTTAATTAAAAAAGAAATTGACCTAATAGCAAAGATGCCTGGGTATAGCTTTGAGTTTTTTAACGATGCTGTTGCACAGTACCAGGACATCAAATTGCAACGCTATCGTGACCTAGATAATGAGGAAGAACTTAAACAAAAATTGTTGGACAAGTTAGAAGCGATTTTAGCTATTTATCAATCTCAAACACAAGCTAAAAATGTTGATGATTTAAAAGTTTGTATTGATAGAATATTTAGTGATACAAACTCGCCTATTACTTTATCTAACATCCACAAATATAAAGGAGGTGAGGCAGAGAGAATATTTATTTACAAGCCAAAGGATTTACCTATGACTTGGAGAAATCAGCAAGATTGGCAACTAGAGCAAGAGGAAAATTTACTTTATGTAGCACTAACTCGCAGTAAATCTGAGTTATTTATAGTAGGTGAGCCAGATTGGTATACACCGCCAAAGACAGAAAAAAAAGAAAATCAGCCTACTGTAACTGCTGATTCTAATAATGATGATTTTTAATTAGTAGTGTGGCGATCGCTTGTATGGTGCTATCGCCTAATTTCCTCTAAGAAATTTCATCATCTAGCCATTCTTCTTCTACCTCAGCGAAAACCTGAGCAAATTCTGCATCAAAATTTTCGTAATCTAGTAACCCATCATCATCAAAACAAAGCTCATCTCTACATTCTTTACACAAAACCTCATTCATCTCTGTGTAACGTAAATCATGAGATGAGCCGCAATGAAAACATCCGTAATTAAATTTATCTAACTTCCCCAAAATACTAATTGCACTGGTTTCGTCAGGTATGCCTAACTGCTCCATTGCCCATTTGATATCTAACATAGTAATTTGTTGATAAGTATAGTTTTTGATTATCCCGCAAAATTAACCAATAACTAACTTTCTATGTCTATGATAGCGATCGCTGGTGTCATCCTTGTGAGAGATGTGGTTATCAACACTATTCGCTTGTAGTTATTAGCACTATTTGCTTGATGAACTTTGTTAGGATAAGAGTGGGAGCTTCCAAAATTCTCAACGTAACGTTAGATAGGTTACTTTTATGGCTTGGAAAAAAAGTGATTCATATGCGAAAGTTGCGAAAGAAACTTTGGAGGCAGGGACTAAAGGCTTGGCACTAGGAGTTCCTCTTGCTCTGCTTGGGATAACTTCTGCACCAGCAGTTGCTTGCTTTGCTATGGCTTTATACCTTGGTGGAGTAATGATTGATGAGTGGAGTAATGATTAATTAAAATAATAGCTGTGCTTTTATCTATTTTGTGACCTAATTCGTGAATTATAACCTGGCCTAAAATTCACAAAATTACTGGATTTCAGTGTGACTTTATCCTTCAAATCACAATAGCAGTACAGCTTTTCTTGATGTTGCAAAAGTTAATATTTGGGCATTTATGGGCTATTTAATCCCGAATAATCCTAATAAATAAACCCCGTTGACAAACAACGAGGTCTACTTTTTTTAGTGCAATAAAGCTCTTGGTGCTGGTAACACCGGGAGTTTTCTTTTTAATATTAGCTCCATCATCAAGTGACAAATAATAATTTTTAGCGATCGCACTATCGGATCGCCTAATTTCCTCTAAGAATCGCAGACATACTTACTTTTTATCTCGCTGCTTATAGTATTCTGCTAAAGCTCCAAAAATCTTTTCTGCATCGAAACCAGAAGTGTTTTGTATATTAATGGACACATCTGAATTGAGACTTACAAACGATCCTGTTACAATAGTTAACCCTGATTCAGCCAACCCAAGCACTCGCAGCTTGGACTCTGGAGACAGCTTTTTCACCTCCTCTGCTATCAGGGCTTCCCTTTCGTCTTGGGATAATTCTTCGAGCATTCGCTTTACATCTTGTGCAGTCACAAAGTTTATTCCCTCTAGCATACAGCCATACCCTGATCATGATCGATAGCTATCAATCATAACTCGCAATAGCAAATCATCAGGCGATCGCACCTTCTAATTTTGCGCTATAACCATTAGAAATCGGCTGATTCTGTCGTGTTGTCTTCCATTTACGACCAATAGCTAGCAATACCTGCTCTATTTCATCATCATTAGCAGCATCAATCATATCTACAATGCTGGTCTTTTCCTCCTCCGAAGTCAGTGGCTCATTTGCCAATAACTCGCAGAAATAACGACGAGAGCCAGGAGCAAGTTGATCCATTCCTTCTAATAAGGCTGAAAATACCTCTGGGCTTACCCACTTTTTACCATTCCTAAACTCAGATAAATGGTTCGGGCCAATGCCAACTAAACTGGCTAGCTCCTTTCCTTGTATACCGTGTCGATCCATTGCTTGCTTGAAAAGCTTGCTGATCTGAGTCATAAATTTTTGTTACCCCATCATTAAACTAGTAGATGTATTATATACTAGCTATCAATCTACTAGATGAATCTAATCAATCTGATAAGTTGATTAGATTTTGATTCTATCTCAATGAAACAGCCCCGACAAGTTACTTGCCAGGGCAATTGTTAAAGCTAAGAGAATAGTATGACAATCAGCAAAACTACGCAAACGTCTTTTGACGGAAGTTTTAGCTTCCGTAATGTCGCAGTTGCAACAAGGGAGTCGTAGCTGTGGCAGAACAACATTACAGAATGACATTAGACGATGCGATCGCACAGTATGGATACCAGTTTGGCGCAATTTACAGAATTTACTGTGAACAAACAGGTTATTCCTATGTTGGCCAAACTAAAGACATTTCAACAGGACAGAAGCAGTTATCTCGAATTAAGACTCATTACAATGCTTTAAAAAAAGGTTGTCACCCATGCCTGAAATTACAAGCTGTTTGGAATGATACTCAAGGCAAATCAATTAAGGATGAAATTTTAGAAATTATTCCTTGTGTTGAGGGAGATGGAATCAACAGGAAGTTTAAGAAAAAGTTATCCAATGCAGAAAAACACTGGCAAGAAGTCTACAAGCATCATGAGGAATCAACTCCAGAGCGACATTATGCACTAAAAGCTCAAGAACTCAAAGAGCTAAAAGACGCAGGAATCATTAACAATGCAACCTTTATCTACTTTGCACTGAAATTAAAAAATCCTTGGTGCGATCGCCCGCTTCGTATTAAGCCAGCAGAATTAGCAGTTGAATTGGATATTCCTGAAAGCAGCATTTATGAAGCGATCGCTAAACTAAAGGCTTCAGAATTAATCAGCATTGATAAAGCTGAAATTGTTCTTAGATGGCAAAACCATTCTCAACAAGATAGTCATTCTGACAATTCAGAATCAATTATGGAAACTCAGAATGGATTCCAAGAACCCAGAATGGATTCTGATAATCCAGAATTGATTACGGAAACTCAGAATGGATTCCAGAAACCCAGAATGGATTCTGACAATTCAGAAAATCATCAGCCAGAACCTTTACAGGACAAGGATTCTAAAAACCCTCATACTATTCATACTTATTCAGACTTTATAAATACTCTCTCAGACAGGGAGAGAGAGGAATTTTTGAAATTCGGAGAACAGAAAGCCGCACAGCTTCCCCATCCCCCTACACTCCCCCGGCGGTGGGTAGAGGCCAACTGGGAAGAGTTAGCAGGCCAGTGGTACAAATCAAAAAATCAAACTCCCCCGGCGCAAAATTCAAAATGGGAGAATGACCCCCGCACCCCAAACTGGCTAGCCATCATCGAGGAGACAGCCAATCCCTTAGAATTTGCAGTGGGAGACAAAGAAAAACTCGACTTTGTGCGCTGGGCGAAGGAGACTAAACAATTTAGCTGGTTGAGGGAAGAATCATGATAGAGGATTTCCCCCAATTTGAACCTATACCAATTCGCCCAGAGGAATTAGAGGATAAGGAGATTTGGCAGCCAAGTTGGAAATGCTTTTGCTGTCAGGATACGGGTAAAGTTCAAAATCATTTAGTTAAATTAGTCATGCCAAATTATGACTATGACCGCGATCGCATCCCCCTATGCCAATTGTGTGGTGCGGGTGACAAGCTTTACCACTTAGTTGAATTTGGTGTAATTGATACTCGTTTTGAAACTTTACTGTGTAAGAAACTAGACGCTTTAGCTCGTGAGGAATGGAATAAAGCGACACAAGAACAGTTTGCAATTGCTAAAAAACGAGTGGGATTAATAACTGATGAAATCGCCGCAGCGCATAGCTTAACTAAGCGAAAACGCACTCAAAACGACGAGCGAGAAATACAGATACGGAAAGATAACGCGCACGATACATCAGGAGAAAATGATGAACTACTGTGAGGGTGACAGAATCATTACCCCTGGCGATGCCTTCGGCGGGCAAAGCCAACGGTTTGGTACGGTATCGAGTGTACACGCCAAAAAGCTTACTATTACTTGGGATAACGGACTTAGTGCCGAATATACCCCAAAACAGTTGCAAGCTTGGAATTACAGAAAATTCTTAGAGGATGAAGGAGCGATCGCGGATATATGCAACTCAAACACGCCAGCTTCTTTGCAGGAATCGCCGGTTTTGAACTCGGAATCCAGGCAGCCGGAGCAGCTGACATCATTACTACAGGATTATTCATCGAAAATAACCCCGACGCGCAAGCAGTCCTTAAATGCAGATATCCCAACATCCCGATCCACAGCGATATTAGAAATTACTACCCCAAGTCAGGACAATTCAACCTTTACACAATTGGATTTCCTTGTACTGGAACATCAATTGCAGGAAACGGAACAGGACTTGAACACCCAGAATCATCACTCTGGTTTGAATCCCTGCGCTGCATTGCCGACGGCCGCCCCAGCTTCATCATCATTGAAAATCCTGAAGGGCTTATCAATAGAGGATTACGAGCAGTTCTTGGGGGACTGCGAATGGTCGGCTATTGTTGGGACGATCCGCATCTTATATCGGCGGCGGAAGTCGGATCACCGCAAGGACGTAACCGACTCTTCATTATTGCCTACACCAACAACGTATGCGAAAGGCTCAACGGGATGCAGGCCTGCTGGGCAGACCAGATTGGAACAGAAATTGAAACCATACTTAACCAAGGGAGACAAGTTAAACCCAGCCGTGCCAGGGTGGATGATGGGCTTCCCCGTTGGCTGGGTGGAAAAAGTATTGATGGATGGTGGCGAGACAATCTCAATACAGCTCCCATTTACCCAGGAGTACGTCACCACCTCAACAAGCGACGAGAATGTAACGACCTCTACGCCCGTGCAGTCTGCCCCTTGCAAGCAGCAGTTGCAATTAAACGAGTCTGTTACCTCGCCAATCTCGTCACAGCAGTTTAATAAAGCTATAACTCTGCATCAACCCTGGGCTTATTTAGTTGGTAGATATAAGTACTTTGAAACTAGAAGTTGGCCTACTAATTACAGAGGTAAAATCGCTATTCATGCAGCTAAAAAGCAGAAAGATACCGATTACTGGTGTAAACAACTATTAGATTTGTTGCCAGAAACAGAATTAATGTTTGGTGCGGTGGTGGCGATCGCTGACCTGACCGACTGCATTAAAATGACTCCTGAGTTTATAGCCCAGCAGTCACCAACAGAATTAAGGTCTGGGTTGTGGGAAGTTGGGCGTTATGCCTGGAAGTTACAAAATATTCAAATTCTTCCCGAACCTATACCAGCTAGAGGTAAGCAGGGACTTTGGGATATTGAGTTATCAATCCCTATGCCCCATTCCCTCAGCACCAAATTCTTAGAGGAAAATCATTCAATCGAGTGTACACAGCAATTAAAAATAGGTGATCGTGTCCGTATCCTAAAAACCAGAACCAAAAACCTTGAGGGATGGGTAGGTTACGAAGCCATAGTAACGGGTATTAATGGGGAAGCAATCTCTGTAACAACTGGTAAAGGGAAGGAGAAAAAGCACCTTACTCTCAAGTATGGATGGTATGAGCTAATACCCGTTAGCGAAGCGGGCGCGCGTACTCGCGCGACAAATTTCTTAGAGGAAAAACAGCAGCCATCACAGCTTCCGCAACAGCCCAAACCCAGTAAAAAAAAGGGTTGTTTGTACAAGTATCTTGAAAATAAGAAGTTGAAGAGTGGGGCGATCGCCAGTTACCCCCGTGTAATTGGAGACAGGAAACCTGATAATCCTAACCATTGGCGTTGGGGCTTTAACTGGGAGGAGAAGATTGACGGCGAGTGGAAGGGCAGAAGTATTGGATCAGTACCAGTGGGGGCGATTCCTTTAATTGAAGATATGAGAAAGCGCAATATTCCCCTTGAAGAAATAATTGATTTTATTAAGAGGTCAAAAAAGCGAAAAGTTGGAGATGTGGCTTTCTCAGACCCAAACTTTTCAAGACCAAAGAAATCTTAATAGTTTAGGGGTATAAATCAAACCCCTAATTTTATGATATTTATTAGTTAATAGAATAATTATTTAATGCTCAATGTATCCTGAAAACTGGTCAGAAATTGCAACCGAAATTAAACAGCAGGCGCAATGGTGCTGTGAAAAATGCGGCTTGCAGTGTGCCAAACCAGGAGAAAAGTTAAAAAACCGAGTTTATATGCTGCAAGTTCATCATTGGGACAGAAATCCAGCAAATAACCACAGAGCAAATCTTATAGCTCTTTGTGGTGCGTGTCATCTTAATTATCATAGAGGCGGTAAATCTAATATTTCGCCAGGGCAATTATCATTATTTGATTCTTAGAGGAAAGGGGCGATCGCATATAAATTTCCTCGCTTGAAAAAGCACAGCAAATTAGATAATTTTTGATGCGATAATACCAATCAAGACAATAAGGCCTAGTGACCTGCGAAAATAATTAACGCCTTGAAATAATTCCATCCACGCCCAAGTAAATAAAGAGCCATTTGCTACTACATCCAATACTGTATTAATCTTGCCAGTTGTAAAAATTAAAGTTAATAAACTAGATACTATCCAAACAATAAGCGGTAGATTAGGTATTTGAGCGATGACAATATTGCCATCGCTGTCACGGAATATTTTATCAACTAATGTATTTTCCATAACTTTTCGTTCCAATTATTTAATAGATTGAAACATTAAAGTAAATCTCGTTCCCAGTATCTAATTGCTGAGATTAAAGCGGTAAAGACTATATTGAAAGGCATACTCACAGGGAAGCTGCCAATATAATGAATGCCAGTTTTTGGATCAATCTTAGATAGAGCAATAGAGCGATCGCCTGGGCTTGGGGCGGAGCATCGTCGCTTTTCCTCTAAGAAAAAAACTATGCAGCTTTCTCCTCTTGGTTTAACACCTGTAACCAGTCAACAAGCCTTTGGCGTTGTGCTTCACTTACCTTAATACTTGCCGAGCGTAGCGCAGCCCTGGGGAAGATTGCCCGTAAATTAGCCACCATTTCTAGTGATTTGCAAGCTTCCAAGCACTCGACAATGTAATCAATCGATTCCAGGGTGAGCCATTCTCTTGTCGCTTGCTCCTCGCAAATGTGATATTTCATAGTTTTACCTTTGGACTAAGGCGATCGCGCTTATTGTGGGTGGTTACGCCAACGCTTCTTGAGTTCCCTAGCCGGGGATAAACCAGTGCTTTCCTCGTTTCCTCGTCATCTTAGAACATAAATGTAAATTGTGTAAATTAATACGTGTAAATTTCTTAGCGACAGTGTAGAGCGATGTCTACGGCGGTAAACTACGCTCAAAGCAAAAATTCTTTGCGTCAAGAGGTTGGTTCATCTCTACCAATACCTAATTCTCTTAGCTTGGTTTTGATATCTTCCCATTTTTGACCGCAGTAGTAGTATTTTTTATCTCGCAGGTTTGCTAAATAATACCCAGGCTTACCGCCATTAATGCGGAATAATTCGATGGCTACATTCTGATCCGTTGTGCCAAATTGCTCGGCTCTATTGGTTAACTGCGTAGGCTCGTCAGTAGGGTTGTAAAAAACTCTCCCGTTTTCTTTCACAAACCAGTCAACACCCGATCTTCTGTAAATTAGGTAGTGAAACGGAAAAACAATTTTAGACATAGGCTAAACTAAAACTAAGAATTAAAAAAGAAAGGAGAAGCCCCCAAGGGCTAGTTGAGGGCTTCTTTGATTTAGTCTAGGTCGAGGTTAGGATTCTTCATCTTCTTCCTCGATTCCTAGATCCTCGCGGACTTCTTCGCCAAATACGATCCGGCGATCGCCTGTTTCCCCATCTTCCTCAACCCATCTGTCTTGAGTTGTCTGGGTATCCTCATCAAGATGTTCATAAGTTTTCTCGATGTCTGGATCTTGGCTGTGTCCGTTTCCACCTGATTGAACTACTTTTATCACCTCCTGAATTGAGGGTATCAATTTTGCCCTCATACTTATAATTATTACCTATTTAGCTAAATCCGTAAACCATTTTTGAATAAACGTTAACCATAAATTGAATGAGATTGATTCATGATTTCTATGATTTCGATAATAGGAACTTCACTTGTGAAACATTCAGTCCGACCATCAAAGTCGTTAACCGGTCGGTAAGAGAACTGTGCAAAGTGCTGTAAAATTAATTCCTCCTTTTGAAGAACAGAAGTAAGCAAATCTTCAACTTGATGTATTACATTAACTTGATAATTTTTACCAGGAAACCTTTTGTTGATGGGAAGCCCTGTAACACCAATCTTTATGAAAGTCTCATCAGGAAATATAAATTCTGCTAAATAAAGATATTTTCTGGTAGTCTTTTCAAGTTTTCGATCCTTATGAATCAAAATAATCTTTTCTGTTGCAATCGCATCTAGCAACTGTCCTGTAGAGCCTTCATTATCGTATATGTAGCCTAGCTTGTGAGCTATTTCTTTTAGTTTATCTGCTGTTTTAGGGTCTACCCTAGCATGAATATTAGTGCGGTTAAGCTTCTTTCTGCCTACCATAAATTCTCAATAAATGGTTTACAGATATTCTAGCAGCATTTTTTACTTTCAATAGCGATCGCAACTTCAGTTCTAGGAGATAATCTACTAGTTTGAACTGTCTAATGATTATCTTGGAAGATCACCAGCTAAACCTATTTCCAGATGTAAAACCTACACCAGCACCTAGAACAGAAACACTGGTGATGAGTGCTTCTGCTTTGCTGAAGTGGAAGGCACAGATTTTGGAATATCAGCACAAGGTAAGAGATAACAAACCACCTGAGCAGGTGACACTGTTTGACATTGCACCCAAGCACTGTGACCCTGACCAGATTGATCCGTTGCAGTTACAGGTGCGATCGCTCTCGTTTTGGAGGATGCCAGCTGATAGCCCCGGCGATGCGTGTCTGTACTTTGTTGTTGACTCGGCGGCGGAGTTAATTTTGTATGTGGGGGAAACCTGCCGGAGTAACAAGCGGTGGAAAGGGATTCACGGCTGCAAGGATTACATTGCTAGCTACCAGGATTTACATTATCGCTATGAGATGAAGACAGCAGTAAACATCGCTTTTTGGTGGGATGCTCCTATTGAGCGACGCGCACGGCAAGAGTTAGAGTTGAGCCTGATTCAAAAGTGGCTCAGTCCATTTAATAAAGAAAATTGGGAACGGTGGGGACAGCCGTTTAAGTAGACTGTTTTATGGTGTAGAAGGGCTAATTAAAATGTCTGATAATTTTCCTTCATTCTTAGAGGAAACCCCAAATTATTGTCCAAATCAAAGCCTATTATTAGGGCATAGCATAAGCGCACCCAAAACAGTTTTACTCCGGCACACTAACAGAAGGATGAAATATCGGATGAAGTGCTGACGGTGGAAATCCTTCTTTTTTTAGTTTGTGTTCATTCATATAATCACTATCAAGGATTCCATAACTTCTAGTAATTTCCGCCATCTCCATCACAAATTCTCTATTGAAAACTACTCCAAAATAAGTGCTACCTTTAAACTTATGCCCAATCCATGTTGGGTCAATTACTTCAAAAGAATTGTTAACTAACCAAGCATGAGATACTGCTAAATTCAAATCATCATCAATAGCAAAGCCTTCACAGTAATTTAGGTTGGAGTAGTCCCATAATGCTTTAAAGCAATTCTCAAAGCATGATTTTGGTTGTCCTTTAAATGGCGATTTGACATTTTTATCAAAAGGTATACCATTAGCTAAAATAATACTTTGTGTACTTTTATGGCGAAAATCAGAACGTGTGTTGAGTTGGTCAATTAAGTCTGCTTGCTGTTTTAATATTCCCAGCAGACGGTCTAAGTTATTGCTCATTATTTAAATACTTATTTGCTAGTTCTTTATTCAATGCAGGGTTTCTGTTTTCGATAATTTGAATCAGACTAACTAGCCGATTCAACCAATATTCACGAATTGCGTCAATTTCTAGTGCTGCATAGTTTATTGATAACTTTTCATCTGGATTTGTAGCCATGAGCTTACATTCTGCCGCTTGATTAGCTTTTTTCATTTCTCTCGTGCAAAGTGCATATTCAGTTTCTATTATCTTCTGGAACTCATGAGCAATACTTAGTTGTTCTGGACTCATGTATTGCTGGTTTTTAAACACATCCCTGACTACTTCATTGTTAGTCATAAAACTATAATCCTTGCTGTTATATTTTTTTAAATTTTATAACTTACGATTCAAAAATCAAGTATTAGTTTCAGTTAGTCGATTTTCATTTTAATATCCATTATTATTTGATACTTAAGAATTAAGTTGATTAAATTTAACTAAATATTAAACCACCAATACTTATGAAGTCCTGTCATTTTTGATCCAGCTACAGAGTTCTCGTCAGCCCATGTTAGCGTACTACCATCCCCGCACTCGTAACCATCCCCACCAAATTTACTTCTTCCCTCTTCTACTACTTGCATCATCACTTTAATAATCATTTTTTCACTTACAGAAATATTATAATGTTCTAATAGCAGAGCTTTGATATCTTTAGTACAAACATGATCAAAAAATCTAGGCTTTTCTTGAAGAATACTAATAATCAAATTTTTTAATTGTTCTGATTTCATTGTTTTACATAAACACTCCCATATTTTTATTTTATACCTATTATTTGATTCAAAAAATTATTCTAAGTGCAATTATTCATTATCTACAAGCTTATAAACATATTCAGGTTCTAGCCCTCTACCATTTCTAACGGGTGATTTCTTAACTTGAATCTTTTCAACTGTGCGTTTTTTACTCAATTGACTTAGCAATGAACTAACTGCATTAGGGTTCATGCCTGTATTTGATGCAATGTCAGCACGAGTGGCACTACCACCTAATTTTCTAATGGTTCTAATAATCTGCTCTTGGCTTCCCGGCACATATTTTTTATCGGGATTTATTTCTATCCCAATAGTTACCAAAACTTTATTAGTTAATTGCTCTTTAATATCATCATCAATTGATAAATTTTCAATATCACTTAATGTCTGAACTGCTAAATTAATTGCTTGTATTGTTTCCAAGATTTCCATATAATCTTAAATTCTATTGTTGGAAATGATTTTTGGCTATTTAACTGCTAAGACGATTTGCAATAATCTCTATAAACTTTATTATTTTTTCATCGTCATCATCCCATGTTGGCAGAAGATAGATGTACTTAATAAAAGAATTATTTAATATGTTCTGGATTTTTACTGGAAGATTAGCATAACTAAAACTATTTAAATCTGTTATGATTTTTAATTCGGTCAAACTATAAAGATTTTGATAAAAGTCTACAATTGCTTTTAACCTTTGTTTGCCATCAATGACTTTGTATTTAAATGTTGTTGTTTCATAAATTATAATAGGTGGTACAGGAAAATTTAAGAGAAAAGATTCAATCAAATTTGATTTTTTTATATTATCCCAATGATTAGATTGAGGATAATTTATGCTGATATAACTAGGATTAGACGTAAATTTTTCAACAAATTCTGGTAATTTCATACGGCCATGTTCTTGAATAAATCTGTCTTTATTAGAAAAATCTTTAATAGTCATATTATCGTTTATCATAACTTATACCTCAGCATTTAAGTGATTTCACCAATTCAGCAGGAATATTCATCAACCGGATTCCTTTCCCCCCATTACAAGAACTGGCTCAATCCAGACTAATTTTCTTTGCTGCCTGCCTTCTCCATAAGGTTGATTGCGTAAGAAGCCTCTGCGCCAGTGGACACTTTTAGTACCATGTGTACTGCTACTACCTTCACTGCTTTGTGTCCCTTCACGTTTGAGTCGATATCCTTGTCCAAGCCAAAGTGGTTGATAAAAATCTTGCGCTTGTGCTTTGCCAAAACCTTTATTCACCCTGACTTTTTCGCTTGTTGTATCTACAAGCTCAGGACGGCATTCCATTATCAAAATTAAACGTAAGAAAATTGCTTGTAGATATTGATTAAAATCTGTTACTACTTGTGGATTGAAATCTTGAACATCAGTATATTGAGCTTTTATTACGTCATCACCGATTTTAAATCGACGGCAGAAAGAACTAAGTCCATCGATTGCTGCCCAACAAAGAATGTTACTATCAGTATCAAAATGCCAGAAAATAGCATTAATACTGCGTTTTTCTGGGGACATAACTGCACCAGTAGGCAGCATAAAAAATCCAGTTTTCATTGCCCACTGCAAATTTGCAACTTCAATATCTAAATTTGATTGCATTAATGCGCTTAACAAATCATTATTTACCCAATAAGCCGGGCATTTGGCTTGCCCTACTTTAAATAGTGTGTAAAGAGTAATATATCCTGACTCTTTGGGGTTACTTCTAACTTGCTTTTGTAACAATTGTTCGTCCCCAGAAAAATAGGCATCAGCAACATAGCCGCAAACCTTTTCATAGCTTTCATAGCCATCTACTGGTAAGGTAGGGCGGATAACAATTTGGTTGTACCAACCTTTTGGCTTTTTCGTCATGCTTTGCCGTTCAACTGCGTTCTGCTTTTAAGTTAAATTCTCTGTATATTATTGGTCAAAATGACAGTGTTATGTCCTAATTGATCCGTGATTTCCATGCGATGGCATACCAGGACGCTAGGCAGCACGTCTCAAAAATTCCTCTCTATGCCATTGTAGGGAATCTTGCCTTGGATAATACTGCTCTTGGGCAGGTAATATAATGCGATCGCCCCCAAACTCCCGCATCGGTTTAGCGTTCGGTGAATCTTCCCGCAAGTTGTCAGCAACGATAATGGTGTAATCATCGTCAATGGTGAACCAAAAGCGGTCAAATGCCCAATGATGATTTTTGCACAGCGATAGCCCGTTATCAATGCGGTCGTCGTAGAACTGGGAGAATGGTTTGATGTGTGACCCATCAACGATGTTCTGTCCGAGCGAATCGAGTACCTGCAATCCGCAGAAGGCGCAAGTGTGATTGTAAGTTGAGACAACGATTTTACGAAAAGCCCCATCCCGCACAATTACAGCTTGTTCATCTTCTAATTCCTCTGGTTGGTAGACCTTGCCCCCGGTGCGTCGCAACTGTTCTTGTAGTTCAGCAAAGGCGTTGACTTGTAATAATGACTCTATATCGTGTGTACGCTCCTTAAACCAGGAGTCAATCAAAACATGAGCCAGTACAGTTCTGTCTTGGGGATTTTGCAATATTGACCAAAGTTCATCATCAAGATAGGCGTACTCAACTGCCTGCCGAATAGCCCCAGGAGTAACAAATCTGGCTTTAGATGTAACTGTTGATTCAAATCCGAGATTGGGTTGGAAATGCCAAAATCCATCATTTGTAAGGTGGTAAAACGGCAGTCCAATATCAGGTTTGCGTACTGGTTCTAAATGACTCCACAACTTAAGGAAAGTGGCAATTAGTTCAGCCGACAGGGGAAATTGATTACACCTAACTTGCCCTTGGCTCACCATCTCAATGATTGACAGCAGCAAAATAGGTTTATTAGGCGCAACCCCATTAGAACGAGATACCCTGAGCTTGCCAAACTTATTGACGTAGTAGGTGAGATTTTTAGTCATCTTACATCTGCCACAAATCTTTACTGATTTACTCAACTAGAGTCAGAGCAATTTTATCGTTTAAAATCACTGCCTTAGCAGCAGTAACAGGCGTATAAGTCATCACATCTTTGCAATAAAACTGTGGGTGGTCGGGATGCAGGTTATATGTCACCCGTTGGTAGCCTTTATCAATGAGCGATCGCACTGCATCATCACTCAGTTGATCCCACTCTAACGACTCTAAAATCCCCACAACATAGGCGTGAACATTTTTGCGACCTTGCTTAATAGCACGTTCTCGTCCCTTACGCTCAACCTCAAATACGGCATCCCTTAGTCGGCACACTCCAGCATGAGTTAGCAGTGACCCGCTTTTTCCACCTGACTTGAGTGAAAAGACGTGATAATGCAGGTTGAAGTAAACCGCTACACGCTGACCGTAATAGGCGGTTGGGTGAATGATACTGAACGGATACCGATGAGTCATGATGAGCCTGCGGCTACAACCCGCATATTCTACAGCAAATATTAGCAGGCTAATACTGATATCAGTGATATAAGCGATGTGTTTTTAGTAACTCGTGAGCTAGGCTGTTGCCGAAATTGTGAGTATCTAAAAATACAATGAGCGATTCAAATTTTTTTGCTATTGACCCCAAGCTAGAGGATTATTGGCGGGCAATAATATTGTTTGGTAAAAACGTTGCGTGTTATAAATTTGCGCTGGCAAAATCACTATTGGAATTAGCACCGCAGGGTAAAACTCTCATCACTTTGGAAGAGTTAGCAGAACCATATTCGCGGTACGTTATTGAACATATGCAAAAGTGCGATACGCAAAATCAAAAAGCTGACCGCCCGTATCCTTTTATTGAAGCGTGTCGGCAGTTTAAGGCAGGTGCGATCGCACAAGATGAATTGCTTGAGGTGACTAAGAATAAAGGATTTGATGTGGTGTTAGGTGCGTTTCACAATGTTGGATCTGGACAAGTACCTGTGAGGTTTTATGACAAGCCCAGGAAGCGCAAGGAGATTACTGTTAGTGATGACTTATTTAAGTTATTAGAAACAAAGCAATTTCATAACTTATTACAAGAAGTAGATGCAAGGTGGCAACTTGTAGAAACTGCTTGGCATTTAGATATTTCGCGTAATCTCCTGACTATAAACTACGACTCAGATCAAAAGTTGCTATTTACATTTGGCGAAAGTAAGCGGCGGGTAGATGTCACCTCATGCCGTGATGCCCTTAACGGCTATCAAAAAGGTAAATGCTTTTACTCATTTGCAGATATTTCGATTGAACCAAGTTCTAAAAACCTAGCCGATGTAGATCACTTTTTCCCACATTCGTTAAACGAATATATACCAAATATTGATGGTGTATGGAACTTGGTGTTATCATCACAAGACTGCAATCGGGGTGAAGGAGGGAAATTTGATAGACTCCCAGATATCAAATATTTGGATCGCCTACACAACCGCAACGAATTTTTGATTACCAGCCACCATCCCCTACGTGAGACACTGATTCTACAAACGGGTAACACTAAAGAAAAACGGCAAGATTTTTTGCAAGATGCGTATAATACAGCACAAACCGCTTCGGCAACTGGACGTAATTATGGCTGGAAACCAAAGTTTGAATATCCAGCAACGTTCTAAAATAGCAGGTGCAACGTCAAGGTTCTAAAAAATATGCGCGAATATCGCTGCACCCGTAACGCCCTTTATGCTCATGATTGCACTGGCCGTGATGACCTGAGCGAACGCCAGGGGCATTACATCTGGGCAATCAACGAAGAAGCTGCATGGCAGGAAATGGCGCGGCGGTATCCCAACGAAACTGAGGCGGGGTTTACTGTACAGGAGTGGGAAAGTTTTGATGTTAAAGTAGTGGAGGTTAAACGGGATGAGGAAGGAAACATTATTGAGTAACTTGAGCAATCGCCCCCCGCTTTTAATGGAAGCATTGGCTGAGGTTAGGGCTAGCAGCTTGTGTAATATGTTCAATTACGCCTGTGTCATACTTGCTCTTCAAGACCTTGGTTATAGCTTACAGGCAGACTGGTTAGAGGAAAATCTTAATATTTATAACGAGATTTTGATACATGAATTTTCTCAGTGGTTGCAAGCTAATCCTCGCTCCTTTAGAGAATCGGTTGCTCAACGCGTGGCCAGAGAGACTGGTTTAGAACTAATTGACGAGTAATAAAGTGACACAAAACCAGATAATCAAACAACTCCTTGACTCCTATGATTCTTCTCAAACAGAATGTGATGGTATGGTTCGCATTTGCCACACTGTACTAACTAATCATGGTATAGAACATCAACCGATGATTGGGGTTTTGACTCTGCAAAATCAAGGAATTGAGCCGCATTTTTGGATTGACTTACCATCAGGTGAACGTATTGATTACCGAGCTAAAATGTGGCTATTGGGAGAGAATATTCCTCATGGCATCTTTTACCCTCAAGACTTTCCAAATATCATCTACACTGGTGAACCAATAGAGTTAGATGTATTGTCTCCCGTATTATTTGAAATGCTGACGCTTAAGGTTGATTGGGAACAGTTTCAGCAAGGTCAATCACCTGATTAAGATTTTGTCCCGGTTCTACCGTGATGATATATTGCCCATACGGATTACCATTTCCCCATTCGTGAGCATCAACTATATAATAAGTATTATTGTATTTAAATACTGCCATTGCTTTATTTCTTCTAGTCGCTATTTCTCTTGTAACATTAACAAGATGTGTAAAATCTTCAGGATTCATTTATACATTTAATTGGTTTTTAATAAATGGGGGCTTTGATTTTCTCTATTATAAATTTTATAAGCTTCAATATACATATTGAATTAAATTTAAGTAATCTCTATTTTTTTAACTCAACATTACAATTCTTACCAAATAAATTTTAACTAACAAATTATAATAGCAAATAAACAAATCTCTATTTTAAATCTCAATGCTTAATTCATTACGGCTGACAAATTTTAAGCCATTTGAAAATCAATTGGTTGAGTTCAAAGCACTTACCCTACTCTCTGGTTACAATAACACTGGTAAATCCTCTGTATTGCAAGCAATTTCACTACTGTGTCAATCTTACTCTTTAGGGTTACTACAAAACACTGGCTTATTGCTAAATGGGGATTTAATAAATATTGGTAAGGCAAGGGATGCTTTGTATGAAAATGCAAAACAAGACTATATTGAATTTGAGCTTGGTTTAACAAACGGAGCTAAAGGAATATGGCATTTTAACTACAACTCATTACATCAAGAAGCTGATGTTTTAGACATTGGATTTAAATCTGTTGATGCTGATATTTATCAATTAAGTATTTTTAGTGGAGAATTTCATCACCTGCAATCAGAACGTGCAACAACTAAGTTCGGAATCTTAAATTACCAAACGCAAAATCTTAAACCAATTGGTAAGCTTGGCGAATATACAGCACATTTTCTCTATACTTATGGTAGTCAAGCAATCCCCATTCCTAGCCTTGCTCACCCACAAGCAAAATCAATAAATTTACTAGACCAAGTTGAGGCATGGATAGGAGAAATAAGTTCTGGTTTAAGTATTCAAGTTAACGCACATTTAGATATAGATTTGGTTAACTTAAAATTTAGTGACCATGTTGGATACGGCATTACCTATATTTTACCAATTATCGTAGCCATCCTAGCATCCAATCCTGGTGCATTAATTCTGATTGAACACCCAGAAACCGGACTTCATTCACAGGCACAAACAAAACTAGGTAAGTTGTTAGCCCACGCTGCTAGTTGTGGTGTTCAAGTTGTAGTAGAAACTCATAGTGACCATATTTTAAACGGAATCCGTCTTGCTGTTCATGGCAGAAAAATTGAATCAGAAGATGTGCAATTACATTACTTTCAACGTCAAGAACAACAAGGTCAAGCTTTTATTCAAGTTGTGTCACCACACATTAATCGGGACGGCAGAATTGACAGATGGCCTGATGGGTTTTTTGATGAGTGGGAAAACAATTTAACAGTTTTATTAGCACCTGCAAAACCATAAATCGCTTTTGTTGTCATATACTATACTTCTAACTCTCGTAGCAGTGCATCATTTATCCTTTGTGCCTCTTCCCCACTAGTTTCTACCACGTCAAAAGCTTCTTGAACAGCTGCTTGCACTTTGGGCGGCAGTGCTTCAAATTTCTCGGTGTTGAGTATAGAAATGCGGCAACCGACATAAGGCATAAAGTCAACAAATGGCTGCATTCCCGATTTAATCAACAGTTTTGATAACAGCGTGATGGGATGGTAGGGTTTATCGTTGTCCTCACTGCGGTTAATTTCTCCAGCAAAATAACCACACAGCCAACTCAAGGCATCAATATCTGTTTTTAAAGCGGCAACTGTACCATCTAATACCTGTTTGTTAAGCTTTACAGGCAGGTTGTCAAAAATTGTATCTAATGCTTCTGGGTGTCGCTTGTGGCAATAGCTCACCGCAGATTCAATAAGTTTATCGATTTTTGTAGGTTGTCTTTGCCCAAATCCTTTGCCAGACATGGTAGTTGATGTATTGAATATACGGATTTTAGCAGGGTTTGGGGTGTGAGGGGCAGAGGGGGCGATCACCTATATTTTCCTCTAAGAATGAGAGGGGGCGATCGCTTAATACTTAAAATACTGCTGTGGTCAATCACTATAAGAAAAGTTAAATTGAATATGAATGAAACTTTAGCAACTACATTAGGGGAACTACAAGCACAAATATATTGGTTACATGATGCCCAAAAGTTTACACAATTGGCATCAGCAGCAGCTACCATATATACAAAACTTGGTTATACTCAATACTCAGCAGAAACGGCTGGTAATTTAATTAGTGAAGCTTATCAATTAGCTGATGATGCTGCTTTAGCCCAAAAAGCAGGTGATTTTAATCAAGAAATGCAGTTTTATCATCAAGCTAAAGATAAATTAATTACAGTAGAAACTATATTAGGTTATCAAACCAGTATTGCCATACATCAAATGAAATGGTGGCTGTATTTTCGTCATAAACAAAAACTACAAATCATTATTCACTTATTTTTACAACATTTTAAGCCACTGGGATTAGTGAATCTATTTACTGCAATTAAACTGACATATTTTTTGATGGAAATAGGTAGAGTTCATAAATCGCGTGATCTAGAAACTACCAAAGATAATGCTATAAAATACTGGGCTGAATTATTGAAAATTAAACCGCCACAATACCCTTATCTTGGTTAAATTGTCTGTTTTTATCTGATTCATGTTGGCGCAGTCTTTAAGCGATCGCCTATATTTTCCTCTAAGAATGGGATAGGGCGATCGCATACCCTTTCACTTTATAGCGATCGCCTATATTTTCCTCTAAGAATTTGCAGCAGACTCATCATCCCTAACCTCTAACTGATAAATCCGCATTGATGGGTGTTCATTCATCATCCGCCAGTAATACCCAGCAGGCAGAGGCGACACCCTACCACCACAACGGTATAAGAAAACTGGCTCACCCTGGCGCATGGCTTTTTTCATCATGCGCTCTAAACTGGGGTCTAGTTCATTGCTGTTATACCAAATTAGGTGTGATTTACCAAAGTAACCCGCATTCAGGAGACTTGCAAACAGCCATTCTATCAGTGATTGAATTTGTTCTGGTTCAACGCCGCTACTTTGTTGCCCGTAGCCTTCAATTGTTGGCTGGGCTGGTTTGGGTTTGAGGAAGTTCAAGATTTTCATAATGGCAAGGAACGCAACTATTACCAGGATTCCCATCTCAGCTTCTTGTTATATTGGCTCTCCTAAATTATCTAATTCTGCGATGGCAACGAGAACACCGCAGGCATCGCTAAACGGCTATTATCCCATCGCTCAAAAATTGCTAGAGTGAGTAAGTAAGACTACCGAACAGCTTTACCACTTGAATTTGAAGTAAATTTAAAAAAGGAGATACATCAATGTCAAGCATTTTAAAAGTTATTAATGAAACTACATTTAAGCAAGACTGGAGTGTGCAAGGAAGTAGTTTGGCAAACGAAAAAAAGTTAGGTGTTAAAAAAGGTGATCTCTTTTCTGTTATAAACATTGATTATTTTGATGATAGTAAGGAAAAAAATCCAGCGACATCTGAAGAAAAAAAAGATTATTGGTATGTGCAGTTTGAAAAACCACTCCACGGTCAGGAATCGTGGTATGTTTATCGTCCTCATGTAGAACATTGGGCTTTCGGAAAAAAATTGAAATAGGGTATTGGGAAGAGTAATTTTCACGATTGGTGGTGAATTTTTTCTCGTTGCCACAGTGAGGTATAACATCTTTAACTTTTCCTCTGGTGCGGACGCTACGCGTTTGCGTAGCATCCCGAAGGGAACGCTTGATTTAGGCGATGGCGTAACCGCCGACCGTAGGTCATCGCTCTTAGCCTGTTATCGCTGCTCTCAAAAATTGGTAGAGTGCTTAAGATTACTCAATATCTGTGCCACTTTACCAATGAATAATGACGTTGTAATTTTTCTTATCAGTGCTGCACTGCAACCTAAAAATCCCATTAAAATCTGAACATCATTCCACTTAGTAAACAAGAGCATATGTCTCAACTGTTTGCCGTTGTCGTAGCAACTGTTCCAGAGTATTACGAGTATAAAAAAGCTCACCCAGAACATGACCAAGACCAACTGGCTTGGTTTCGTGAGCAGCAGGAGAAAGGAACATTACTGTGCTGTGGCCCGTTTTTTCCCCATGATGGAACGGGGCTTTGGGTAATTCGGGCGGACAATTTAGAAGCGGCTCAAGCCATTGTCAACAGTAGCCCCCGTGTGCGAGATGGAATGTTAGCTGACTCTGCTAGAGTTGTGGAGTGGCAGGTTCACATTGGACATGAGCGTTTTGAGAGGTAAAGCGATAAAGTTTTATTAATTATAGTCTTCAAAACTCAAGATTAATTTACATAAAACATCTGCACAAGTTTGATCAAGTCACTTTTTGCAGGTTCACCTTTATTCAACCATTCTATTAAATCAGAAGGATACAACCAAAAACTTTCAATAAAATCATTCTGATTGTAATCTGGTTCACAATCTAATTTGATTTCATAAACTTTCATAAAAGCAGACACTTGATATTTATGTGGTGTTAAATAACCCAATAACTGCGTATTAACCATGTTTAAATCTAAATTTAATTCTTCTTTGAGTTCACGATGTAGAGCATATTCGTAAGTTTCCCCACTTTCCACATGACCACCCATGCTGACATCAAGACAAAGGGGAAAAATTCGTTTGTGTGCAGAACGGCGAGGTATCCAAAGTTGTCCTAGTGAATTAACAACAAAAGCATTGACAACTCTAAAATTGCACAGCCCTTGACTATATATTTCTGAGCGTTGCTTTTGTCCGATAACGCGATCGCTTTCATCTACAATGTCAAGTATCTCCGAATCTTGCATCATACAGATAGAATTAACACTTATTAAATAATATACAGGTCGTAGAGGACTGGGGGTGTTCCTTTAGGTTGCTGGAGGTATCCCTGTTTTCCTCTAAGAATTATGCTGCAATACTGTTTCCAAGCGGCTGGTAAATTCCGATGAGCGATACACTACGCTCTCAGCCCAGGCGATCGCAAATCAAATCAGAATGCACAAACACTATCAAAATGAGGAGGTCAAAACAAAATTTTACAAGGCATTCTAGAGTTAAACCTAGAAACCATGTTGGATGCCAAAGATTATGACAATCTCTTTGAATCACACTATAGTTCCTGCCCATGATAAACAAGCATCAGCAGAGTTTTTTGCTCATATTTTTGGTTTAAACGTTGAACCTGCTGGGCATTTTACTACTGTGCGAGTTAATGACACACTCACACTAGATTTTGACAATAGAGAAACATTTGAGTCTCATCATTATGCTTTTCAGGTCAGCGATGAAGAATTTGATACTATCTTTGCCAGAATCAAACAAGCTGGTCTGGAATATAGTAGCGACCCCATGCACCAGAACATAGGAGAAATTAACCACAGAAAAGGAGGGCGTGGGTTTTATTTTTATGACCCCAATGGCCATAACTTGGAACTGTTGACCCGTGATTAGTGAATTGGGAGGAGCGATCGCAAGTCATAATCAGTTGCTCAATTGCCCGTGTCATCGCTACATACAATAACCGTGCTTCTTCTTCAGGTGTGTGGTATTGATACAGTTAATTCGTTGATTTATTTTTTGCAAAGAGAGAAAATTTTATTATCTTTTTTTAGAATATAGGAATCATATTTGATTTCTGAAAAAAACTCAGTACACCTGTGTTACTTCTTTTCCTGTTCCCTGTTCCCCGTTCCCCGTTCCCTACCTACGCAAATAATTTCAATATTCAAGTCGGATTCCTATATTAACTCTAAAATTGCAAGTATGTTTTAGTTTAGATCAGGTTAAAAATTAAAACACTGAAAGCTATATAGGATAAGTATTTTTAGTGTATGCTATAAAAATTTACATATATTCTATAACAATACTGCTAATACATATATATATTTTGATAAACTCTAAAAATAGATGATTTGTGTAATTATTAAGGCTGTTTTACTGGTTTATGTCTTCCTCTGAAAGTTTTAACAAGGATGATTCCAAATTAATAGAACTTAAAGAACAGGAGTCCAAGCTTAAAGTAGAGGAGCTTAGACTTAAGGAAATTGAACTTGAGAATAAGAAAATTGAAATTGCTAAAGACCGATATATAGAGACATTAAGAATTTTAGTAACTGGATTTGTTGTAACTCTTATTCCAGCAATTATAAATTATCAGATTCAGAACCAAAGAATTGAAATTGAGAAACTTGCCAGTGAGAAAGCATACTTGCAAGAGTTTTCTAATGATGTAGTTAAACAAGATGATCTAGTTAAAAGACGAAATTTTGTTGAATATATTGCTACAGTAGCACAATCCGAATCATCAAGAAAGCGTTGGAATGAATATCTAACAATAGTTACTCAATTAGCAGAAAAGCAGGAAAAAATTAATACAGAAATTGAACAAAAAACAAAAGAATTAAACCAAAAGATTCAACAAGGTAATGTTCCTCAAGAAAAAATTGTTCAAGTCAAGAAAGAGTTGGAGATCAAAGAGGCGGATCTTAGAACCCTCATTGAACAAAATCAACTTCAAAAGACTGAAGTTTTTCTTAGTAAAACAGAGCTAATTAGATTAACTCAAGATGTTTATAGTTTGAGAAGGGACATTCGTAGAGCGGCAGTTTCTGAATTAATTAAATCTAAGTGGAAACCATATCATCAAGAGTTAGTTGATAACTTACTAAAGCTTTTTCAAGGAAACTCAAATAATTATTTTGGGATTGTGAATACTTTATTTATTCTTGATACAGTGGATGTCAATTTGCTTAAGAATCCGTCAAATCAAGCTAGAGTTAATAATCTAATTACTCAGTCCAACAAGATTCTAAGCCCAAATGATAAGCAACAATATCGTCAGCCTATTGTCGATAAACTAAAATAGGTTTTTCCTCTCTGCGAGACGCTACGCGAACGCTTGAATTATGCTGCAATACTGCGTCCAAACGGCTGGTAAATTGAGAGGAGCGATCGCAAGTCATAATCAGTTGCTCAATTGCCCGTGTCATCGCTACATACAATAACCGCGCTTCTTCTTCGGGTGTGTTGTACTCATCAGGCATAAAACCAACACCAGGAATTAACACCACAGGAAACTCTAACCCCTTAGATGAGTGCATGGTGATGAGTTTGATGCTTGGTTCGTCTGGGTGATAATTGCGGCTTTGACTATCTGCATTTACCCATTCAATGGGGATTTGGGCTTGTTGGAAGTGCTTGTTAATGTCTTCGCCCATGAATCTAAGGCGATAAATAATGGCTATTTCATTCCAAGCTGTACCACGCTCATGCAATTGTTGCACCCGTTCGGCTAGATAATCTACCTCATGTTTAAAACTGGGGAGTTTAATTAAATCTGGCATTATCCCTTGTCTTCCAGCACTAGCGGGTTCTACCAATACTATTTGGTCATCATCCCCTGTGGTGGGTTGCATTACTTCCTTAGCAAATTCATAGGCTACCTTTAACACCTGTTCTGTGTTGCGGTAATTGAGTTTTAGTATGGTGGTGCGTCCCTGTGCCTGGATGCCTACACTCTTAAAGCTAAATTTCTTGTCGCGTTTTTCACCGTAGAGGTTTTGAGCATCGTCATACAAGATGAGCAGTGAGTTTGTTTCGGGATTGACCATCTGGGCAATTAACTTTAACCACTCCGGTTTAAAGTCGTGGCCTTCATCTAGCATCACTGCGCCATAAGTACCAGCAGGTATTAACTGGGCATCGACAGCTGCAATAACTCGGTTCACCAGTTCGTTTGTGTAAGCTTCACCTTGATAGTCTCTAGAATCAGGTCTGGGGATGTTGTATTTTTTGAGTAAATCCATGCACCAGCCATGAAAATGTCGTACTTTAATGCGGCTAATTTTGTTGGGGTCTTCTTGAACCACTTGCCGCAGTTTGGCAGCAAGAGAGACATTGAAACACAGCACCAATATGGGCTTATTACCAACTTGTGCAAGATGTTGGCAACGGTAAGCTAAAATCATGGTTTTTCCAGAACCCGCTACACCATGAATTACCCGATGCCCATCACCTAAACTTCTTGCTAACTGTTCCTGTTGCAAGTCCATGATTTTTAGAATATCTGGGATTTGCAACTGCGGTGATTCTTCAGTGGTGTCTACATCAAATAAAGATAATTGTTTGGCACTAATGCGTAAATCTGGGAAGATATGCCAGCGTATTCTATCTATTTGGTGAGGAGTGAGAGTCTTGCCAAATTGATAGCTGCACAAATCCCAAAGCCGTTGCTGAAATTCGCCTGCATCGATGTTTTCATACATCTCATCTTTGCAGATAACCAAGTGTGACTCAAATACGGCTGGTAGTTCACTTTCATCGAATGCTTTGCGGGTGATGTTAGTCAATACCACGCCGTAACCGTAGGGGATGATTAGTTTACCTTGATATTTACCTGCTTGCTGCACCAAAAGTGCATCTTT
The DNA here is from genome assembly GCF_058172895.1 of Aliinostoc maniaoense. Lineage (NCBI taxonomy): Bacteria > Bacillati > Cyanobacteriota > Cyanophyceae > Nostocales > Nodulariaceae > Aliinostoc > Aliinostoc maniaoense. Next base: position 66,543 of record NZ_CP187953.1, read on the forward strand.
TTCTAGCATTTTGTTGACTGCTAGGGCATAATCTCTGGCCTGTTGTAGTGGGTGTTGAACTTCCTTGACCCCATTTTCAGTAATGATGGTGACTGTGGAGGGATTGATACTTTGAATGGTGTCGAGTTTCCAGTCTTTCACCTCCAAAATAAATAAGCCCCGGCTGGGGTGCAGCACAATAAAATCTGGATGCAGTTGCTTTTTACCTACTGGCACGTCATACCATAGCAGGTAATCATCCTCTAATTTTTCCTCCAAACGCTCGGCTAACCTCCTCTCACCGGGGGTCATCCGCATTGAACAGCTATTGAATGAGGGAATTAGGGTGGCCATAGGTAGATGTTTACAGGGGCGGTTCTACTGGTAGTTTTCCCTTTATGGGGTGCGATCGCACTCTCTATTTTTCCTCTAAGAATTTGGTTGGAGGCGATGCTTGCTGTGGGTGAAGCGATCACTCTGTAAATATTCATAAAGTATTAATTGTACAGATTCTTTTCTTGTTACCCTTTTTATCTTAGGGGTCTATTATTACCTTCAGTTTATCTTTAGTACAGTTTCAAATCCTCCTTTATCCCTATAGTATTCACAAGCATAGATTTCAGGGTCTTTTGTTGGTAAGATAATTCGTCCACATTCTACTGCTATTGATACAGGAACTGCTGGTAAAATGAAAATTTTGCAGTTCTTTCCATGCTTTGCTTGAATTTGATTAAGTAGTTTACGGTACTCATAACTGAAAATTTCAAGTTGTCTTTTTGATCTCAAAAAATGAGGTGAAGGTTCAGAGACACTTATCTGATAAATATTGGAATTGCCTGAAACTAAATTTTCGTATTTATCAAGCCCAATAGTATCGCTAATTGCCAATTTTAGTAATACAATTTCGCTTTTTCCTTCTTGTTCACAAGATACAGAGTAAGGTGGATCAACACTAACTTCTTCTTGCCAAGACCAAGTTTTACTTGTATTCTCAATGTTTCTATGAGATTGGTAAATGTCAGTCGGAACTGTATCACCTATACACCTACCTAAATACATCAGCAAAGGCATAGGTGCTATTGCAAATACGGAGAAATGTTTAATTTTTACATCGTCAATGCCTTCATCTAAATACCTTAGAACTTTACGCTTAATTCTGGTTTGAGCAAATGCTTGCCATTGTTCAGGTGTTCCCTGCCTATCAAAATCGCTTTCTTCTATCTTTATTCCTTTTGAGTCGGTCGGAAACTTTGGAAACATTGCATTTCTTACTGCTTCCGCATTTATAGGAACAATTCTGTCACCAATATTTACAGAAAAAAGTAATACCGTTGATTTATGTATATCCTCTGGATAGCTAGTTTGTATCTCTATTCTATCTTCGTGTTCTTGCTTCCAAGTACGCAATAGTTCAGTTGGGTATGTTTCTGGATGGTCATCTATTTCTTTGTGGCATCTTTGACACAGAAGCATCAAGTTGGAAAAGTCTATTTGTAGTTCTTCCGACTGGTCTGTTCCTCTTGGCCCATCTTTACTTGAACCAATAATATGCGCTACTTCTGCAAAGTTTCCTTCTCTCAAAGTGAGTCCATTGTACCAAACAGGTGTATTGCACCCTTTGAACTCGCACCGTCCTGCTGATTTTACCCACAGTTGTAATTTTACAGATTCTGGGATACTTTTTCTTGCCATAGTTTATAAGATTGGAAAGTCAGTACCAAAAACTTTTCGCAATTTTGTACAAGCATCTGATAAAGAATATTCATTTGATGCGCTCAATAAAGTATCTCGCAAATTGATTAACTTTGCTTTCATTGATGCCATTTGATTATTACTCATTTTTTCAAAAAGGTCATTATAAGGTTGAACGGGAAGGTTTACACTTATTTGATTGTTCCAACTAAACATACTAATTATTCCAGTCACGACATTCAACAATGCTTTCATATCATTGTATTGAGCAGTACGAGTATAAGTAGATGGGTTGTAAATATATTCTTTTTGTGGCGTGAAAAGATTGTAGCAACAAGCAGTTAATGCTATTCCTGTTGGTCGTTCTGCACCTGTCGAAGAAAAATTATAATCTTTCCACCTCTTTAAGTATCTTATAACTCTACGAAACTGTTCTCTATCCAAATCATCACTGATTTTTGATTTTAGAAGTTCTTTAAGTTTAAAAGGTTCAGATAATTCCCAAATTTTTTTATCTTCAGATGAACCAGGAAAGCCTTTTGCAATATAGTTGATTTCATTACCTAAATAATCTTGATCAAGAGAATAAATCGCTAAATCAACATGAAACCATTTTGTGCCATTTTTATGGTACTGAACTCTCACACAAGGTCTTTTGATTTCAACTGTTCTTATTCCTGATTTCAAAGCGTAATAAACCCATTCTTTGACTTGAACTGGTTTGTAAAGATTTTTTGAAAAATTAAAGATTATACCTACGTCAATATCATAATCTTCTCCTGCAAGGGGTTCTACTCCCGTTGCTAAATCGTAACTGCCTTGATTAAAATGCTTAAATGTAAGTGTATTATTTGGAAATAACCTTGTTAGACCTTTTCTTAAATCGCTAACAATTAAATCTCTTTTTTCTCGTAATGCTGCATTGTCATCAAAGTCAATTTTAATGATTTGATAAAACTTGTTAAATTGTGTTTGTAAGTTTACCATAATTTTAAATCTTGGCGGGTTATACGCACTTGGGAAACGTGATATCCCAGGTTTACTCTAAGAATTTGAGGAGCGATCGCTTACGGTATTCATTTCTCTAACAATTATTTCTCTACTTTATGAACTGAACATAAAATTTTAACCATCAAAATTTTCAATAACATAGCGAACAGTATTTTCGTTGTAAATAATAGTAATGTCCTTTGGTAATTTATTTGTTTTTTTGTATTCTTCTTCTAGTTTTTTTGACCTAAAATGATAATGTGAATATTTTGGATTACCTTTAATTTTTTTTAAAATACCATTCATTTCCTTTTGTTTTATTGTAGGCTTGGCTTTTTTAACTCTTTGCCAAATATCTGAATATGATAATGGATACTTATCAATTGGATTTTGTTCTTTTACCACTATCACTGAATCTGAATTATTATCTATAGCTGTTATAAAACTTGGCTTTTCTAGCAACTTCTTTGCGGATTTAATCTCTGTTGCTACTTCACAAATAAAATAAAAATTACTAGACTGATTAAAAGATTCTTGTGTAGCACTTGCAGCTTTAATTATTTTGGAAACACAATCAGAATTATTTTCTATTTCCAAAGTAGAAAGTGTTTGGAAATTATATGCAAAAGCTAAAGGCATAATAAAAAAATTGTATTCTAATAAACTCCTTTCAAACCATTGATTGATAAGAGTCTGATAGTTTTTGAGGGATGCAACTCCTAGCGTATAAACTAAGTATGCTAAAGCAGCATAATCTGTTTCATAAAAATGAACAGCCGTATCACGAATTTCTATAAGTAGACCAAGATTGTCAATTATAGCTTGATCAAGAGCTAACTGCCTCATCGCCCTATTAATGTCTATAGTTAAATAATTTCCCGAACGGGTAGTTTTATATTTACCTTCTGCTAAACTGATATAAAGAGATTCTAGATTATCGTTTGCATCTTTGAGAATCTTTGCTTTAAGCAATAGCTCCCAAGCATTAATATTCAAAATTGTAAAAACTTGTTCTCGATATTTAAAGTCTGGCTTATTGTAGATTTCTATTGATGAAATTGCAGCCTGGATAGAATTGTTTAATAATTCTTCATGTATTGAACTCATAAAGATGAACTTCCTATAATTTAAAACTCCAACTCCTGTATTAAATATCAATATAATTAAAATTATTATTGTGGCTTAAAGACATCAAGATGTTCCAGTAGAGTAACTTCTTTGGCAACTGTTTGTACATCGGAAAATATTTTGAAATCTGGACAATTATCAAAGACAGTGAATTTATCTTCATAAGTTGCACAAACTATTGGATCACTGAACTTATAAGTTTTTTTAAGTCTATCCTCAAGATTATTTGATTTAATAAAATAAATAATCCAAGTGATTAAGTATCTATTGTTCATTTCATGAGTATTTAAATGATGAAGAAATTCTTCAAGATGCTCAATTATTGAATCTATATGTTTTAAACCAAAGGAAGAGTTTAAAATAGCTTCTATAATAGCTAAAATTTTTGGAAATGATTTTGTTCGTAAATCCGCAAGCATAAGCAGTAGACTTATAATTTTAGTTAGTGATTTTGTGTCTAGGTTCTTAATACGAATTTTGTATTTTTTAGTTGTAATGTCTGCTAAAAACCTGTCAATAACTCCACAACCGAGGTTATTTTTATCAATTTCAATAACTGATAAATATACTTCCTTAAAACGCTTATATTCGTAATATGATTTTGGCTTAGGATTTACAGCATGATACTCTGATACCCAACGTCTAAACAGACCATTTGGTAGACGATGGATTTCAGTCTTTCCATCATTAAGCTCAAGGCGATACTCCTTTAAAGCTGCTTGTAGAGCTTTGATTACTGCACGACCCTCTGTTTCGCCTTTTGCAAGAATACGGTAATCATCTTTAAACCTAACTACGACTACATCATTTTTTAATGATTTTGATAACTCTCTATCTACCCCTGATAGAACGATTTCAGAGATGATGTCTGACACTACAGGCCCGATTGGGACTCCATTAGTACATCCATCATTGGCATTTTGAAATAGTTTGTCTAAGCGATTTCCAATAAAATCGTAGTTTTGTCGGTTACTTGGTTGTCTGATAAAGGATTTACCGTGTAATGCCCACGGTATGCTGTGTGTGTAAATAGATGGATAAAAGTTTTTGATATCTGTTTTGAGCAAATACTTATATCGAAATGCAATAGATGCCACATCATTTTCAGCCATTTCAATAAACTCATAGATCATTCTTCCACTTCTAAGTTCACCGATAATTCCTGGTGTTTTATCATTCACAGGAATAGGAAAACTATAAGAGTAAACTTTATTATCTTTATGAAAAATACAGTTTACTATCTCATCCCAATTATCAGCAATCGTAAATGCAATATCTGAATTAATTTCTGGATCAATGATTCCAAATGTTCTATCTGTTAGCTCGGTTTTAGGGAAGTGTACTTGTTGAAATTCAGAAATTTTTGGTTGAAATTTTTTCGATGTATGTTGACAGTAAATCTTGCCAAAGTTGGGATATTTAGTTACCATAAAACATGGTGGTAACACATAGGATTCTGGAAAATAACCTTTAGTTACTAACCAATCATATATATCTGATTTATTAAGTTCTTGTGCAAGCTCTTTCGTGCGTTGAAAGTGTTCTTCTGGTGTACGACTCATTTTTTTTATATCGATTACAATATGTGTTTGGGATGATAATTTTTAATTAGCTAAAGCAGATAAAATTATTTGGTATATCACTGACAAAACAACTGTTTTTTTTGTCAAAATCTCTGGAATCTCTTGAATAAGCTGATATAAATAACCTTTGCTTTGCTCTCGTCATTGCAACATAAAATAGCCGCCTTTCTTCCTCCAAATTATTGTCACGAACACTGAAAAAACTGGGAAATTCACCCTCGGTAGCACCTGCAATGAAAACACTGTCGAACTCCAAACCTTTAGACTGATGAACAGTGATAATAGGAATTTGATTATTTTCCTGAGAAACTTGATCTAAATTTTTGGCAAGAGCAGTAAATTCAAGGATGCTACGTAAAGCCGTATCAGGGTGCAAATCTGGCTCATCCCGTTCTTGAAAAATTTGTACAAGATGGATAATATTTTTGAGGCGTTTTTCTTCTGCTTGGTAATAACTGTAGAGTCCAGATTCTACAAGCAATTTATCCAGTAAATCTGAAGGTCGTAGTGTTTGGCTAGCATTGCGCCAGTTATCCATCTGTTCGGCTAATCCTTCAAACGCCTCTCCATAGCGATACACCAATGCCTGACGGTAATCGGCTTTATGCTCAATAAGTGGAATTAGCACTGCTAGTAAGTCAATTGTGGTTCGCACATCATCCATTGCCTTATGACTAGGCAAGTGTGCAAGATTCAGATGCTTTGCTAATGCTTCTAAGTTGTAACGCTCAGATTCGATAAAACGATTTGCTATATCTAGCGTGTCTTCCCATTGCAGTTTTGAAGCAGTGATACCAGCTTTTTGGGCTTGGGCAGTCACCATCTTGATGTCAAAACCCACATTATGCCCAACTAACATGGAACTCCCGACAAACTCGAAGAACTCACAAAAAACATCTTTAGCTGGTCTACCATGTTCTGCTAGGAAGCGATCGCTATGTCCATGTATCTGCTCTGAATCACCAACACTGACAGTATTAGCAATGTAAGCATGAAACTCAGCTTGTGGTTTCCCGTGAACCAGACGAATTGCAGCAATTTCTACAACTTCATCCTTGCTGACAGAAAATCCTGTTGTCTCTACATCAAAAACAACTACTGTACTAGATGAATAGGTTGTCAAAAGTTCATTGAACGGATCACCGTTAATAAATGTCCGGCTTGATGCCATATCCGTTAAACTAAAGCCGCATTCCTTTCCTTGTTCAATTACTCCTTTTATAGTTGCCTCACCAATTCCACGACTGGGGCGAAGCAACATTCGACGCATTGAACCTGCATCAAAAGGGTTCAAGATGAGACGCAGATAAGCAAGTGCATCTTTAACTTCCTGCCGCATAAAAAATTGGAATCTCTCAACTGTGACGCAAGGAATACCCATGCGCTCCAACATCTGACTAACAACTTCTGTGCGTTTATGGCTACGGGCAAGAATTGCTACTCGGCTGTAGACAAAATCCTTCCGATTGGCTGCTAGTTGCTGGATTTGTCTACCTATCCACTCTGCCTCTGCTTGCTCATTTTTCGCTGAATGAACTTGAATCAGTTCTCCTACTTCACACTCAGGAGCAGGTGTAATCTTTGTTTTCCGGTGTTCAAATGAATCTGCAAACCCAGAAGCCGCGTTTAAGAGTGTTTTTGTTGCTCGATAGTTCCAAATTAGGGAATGTTCTGCTGGGTTAAAGTCATGCTTGAATTGCTCAATCACTTTATCCGGCTCAGATCCTCGCCATTCGTAGATGGTCTGATCTAAATCTCCAATCATTGCCAGATTGCCACTGTTAGCTGCCAGATGCTTAACAATACCGTACTCCGAAAGATGAGTATCTTGAACTTCATCAACCTGAACAAAATCAAACTTATCTGCCCAACGTTGGCTAATCTCCTGGTCATGCTGTAACATCACCCGGACATAAAACACGAGATCAGCAAAGTCTAAAGCGTGGCGTTTTTGTAAGGCAGATTGATACTGAGCAGCACGTTTTGCATCGTTCGAGCCTAATGAGGCATATAGTTTTTCTAGTGGATAATTCAGGGATAATTGGCGATCGCTAGCCAAAGTTTTGCAGTTAGCCAAGTCAAAAAACAACCGTTGGGCATCTTTATCATTCGATAGCTTGAAAACTTCCTTGATTAGTTCAATACAGTCGGCATCATCGTAGATTACAAAATCTGCTGGTAATCCAAGCTGACGAGCCTCGATCCGCAGCATAGAGGTACACAGACCGTGAAAAGTTTTAATTGTCAAATCACGTAATTGATTTGGACAATACTGAGATAGCCGCTCGCTCATTTCCTTAGCGGCTCGGTTTGTAAACGTTAGACAGAGAATCTTTTGAGGAGGGATGCCCCTATTTATTGCACATAGAACTCGCTCTGCCAAAACACGGGTTTTGCCTGTACCAACTGGGGCAAGCACTAAAATAGAGCCTTCGGTATGGCTGGCGATCGCATTTTGTGCCGAGTTAAGTTCATTGCTATACATATACAATTAAATTTAATTATTATTATCTGAGTAATTATTTGATTTAAGCCTTTTAGTCATTGGCTTAACTTCATAACCAATAGCTTCTGAAATTAATTTACATTCTTCTGGAGTTAGGTATTTTCTCACATACGCAGGAAACTTATCTGGTATGTAAGTTTCTTCTAGCCATTCATGGAATTTTCCTAGTAATTCATAGGGATAAATATATGCAAGCTGTTCACCTCTGCTATCTGGATAGGAATGAATATATTGCTCAAAATCAGTTTCATATCCATTCTTCCTTAACCAATCACGCCACGTTCTACCTACTGAAATATCAATAGTTGCTCTATCATGCAAAGGTGTTCCTTTAGCTTCTAAATCTCTCATCAATTTACCTATTTGCTCAAAAATACACCATGCACCTTTCGGTAATTTGGTTTTTTGTTCAAACAGCATCAAGCGTTCATACCAAACACGCTGGTAAGGATGTAAAGACTTAGGCTCTTGAGTAGTAGGAGCTTGACCTGTAAAAAGCCATTGCTCTACCCAGTCGGACACCATCATTTCAAATTCAGGTGAGAGCCACATAGCAAAAGAAACAGCGAGTTTGGGATGAATCCAAATTTCTCTATTTTTACCTTCTCCTTTCTTCTGTACAAGGTCATAAACCTCAATTCCAGTTTTAGTAGATAAAAGTTCTAAATACTCAATAGTTCTATCTTTTTCAAACCATTGATTAGGGTTTCTATATTTGCCAACTTGTTGCTCATACGCCCTTGTTAACTTAGTGGCATTAATATAGCCATCGATTTTGCGTTGAGTAACAACTAATTCGCCAACTAAGTGTTCAATATATTGCATGATTTCTATTTTTAGATTCGATATTTAGAGTTTGAGCAGCAGCCTTATAATCTAGTACATAATCAAGTTGCAACAACCGATCTAGTATCTTAAATTTTGCCTGTGTCCTACATTACTCACTAAAATACTTCTGCTTTAAGTCCTGACCTTGTTTACCCAAATCCTGTAGCTTTTGCTCAATCTTCTCCATAGCCATAGGTGAAGGCTTAGAACGCCCATTTTCCCAACGGTTAATAGTGGGGTAAGTAACCCCTATGTGTGCAGCAAACTGTTCCTGTGTTAAACCAGTCGAAAGGCGTAGCTCCCGAATGAGTTGACCAACTTCTGTTTGTTTAACTACCAAGGGCTGTTTAATGACCATCTGACTAAATTACCGCTTGATGTAGCAAGTGATATATCAAGTGTAATCATAATTATTTGAAAATCCAACGAAAATCAGCAAATTATCTAAAATTTACTGAGTTATTTAATGGTTATTATCTATAGCCTTGATAATTAATACTTAGTAATTACCACATATTTGGTTTTAGATAATACTTTTAGTTTTGACAAAATACGTATATAAGCGTTCAAGAATAACTTGACTAAACGCTGTTCTTCCATAAGTCTAGTTAAGATTGGTTATGCCCCCCATCGCATCCCTACAACTTCCAACATCACTGTAGTAATTGACACAAGCAGCCCCACAGTTGTGTAATAACTTTTTCCCACTGATGTTGTTGTGGCACGCTCCCGAAACCGCCGCATGGTGATATTAAACCACTCCCGTGTTTTGGGCATGGGTAGCTTGTACAGTTGGCGAGTGTTGACGAAGTAGTAAAATAGCCAATCTGCCCCAGCCTACATAAAGCAGCCGGGGGTATTACGTTCTAAATTGCTGTGAGTTTCAAACAACAGGTTACGAGTTTTGTTGCACCTATCGCCTACCAAAGCGATCGCTCCTATTTCAAGTGGGATGATTAAACCAAGCTAATTGCTGACCTATCTTTAATTCTTTGAGGGGAATTTCAACTGTATAACCAGCGTCTTGCAAGAGTGGTACTAAATATTCCCGGTATTTCCGACCAGCAAAAAATCGCACTAAACCTTTCTCTGGTAAAACTTGTAGAATTTCCTTATAAACTCCTTGTGACCACTGTTTACGCTCAGGAGCTTTCATTTTATTTAAAGTTACTTCGTAAGGTTCGATAATTGTATCCTTATCGAGTAAACCATGTTTTGCTGAGATAATATACCAGTCCCATTTTTGTTGTTCAACATAAGCTCTTGCTTTTATAAACCAAGGAGATTGGTATAAGTCTTTAGCAGAACTAGGTTGAGTTTGTTTCAAACTTACACAAGCAAGAAGAGTAATACTAGACATAGTTTATTAACCTAAAAATTGACCTTGTGGAACTGATTCTTTAACTAGAACGTGTGATGCTATCAAATCATTTTCTAGTTCTAACCGTTGATGATGAAACCATGAGTTATTGATGACCCAAGAACATTCTAAAATTGCGGCATTAGCAAATATATGTCCCTGTTCAGTTTTAGGATTTTGTGCTTTATTTAAATGATTAGCTAATCGAGACTTAATTATTCCTTCCCCAATGTAGAGCAGTTCTGATTGATTAGAACTACGAAGGCGGTATAGTCCTAACGAATTATTAGCAAGAGGTGTTAATGCTACTTTTGTAATAGAAACCCAATCAGACCACTGATGACCACACCAATGATTGCTTTGCGGCTCATCTTGCAACTTTCCTATAGGAGATATACCTGCTTGATGACTTTGCTCTGGCTCTGATACCAACCCACCCCTGAAGCGTTTTCCTGCTTGTACTAGCTTAGAGTTATTGGAAGAAGACATCTTGTAGCCAACAGGCATTCTACCAAAATTAACTGTAGGAGATTGACTACACTTTTGACGATAAAGACTAATGGCTAAAGCTTCCAATCCCTTCCGCCACGGTGTTGTTCCTTTAATCGGCAGCACGGATACTTCAAACTCGCAGCTAGAACTATGGCGTAAAGCCCAGAGTGCTGGGGCAGCAGTATGGGGATCACGATAAGGCATCTCTGAATCATAAATCCCTCGTAGCATTCCCAATCGCTTTTTGAGGGTCATTGTACCTTCGCCAGTTTGTCCTATGTAGTCAAGCTCATTTCTATTAACCCGACGTATTCTGTAAAGTCCGGGCAGATCCGGTATGCGTGACCCACGCCAGCATTCATTTAATGATTGCCAATAAGACCACGAAAAAATTTCTTCTACTTGAAGCATTAAGACTGTAATTGATGTTTTAATTCATACTTTAGTATTCCCTCATTTTTGCTTGTTACTAGCAAGATTAGTCAAAATCCTCGTAAAGCAATGAGAGCGATCGCCCCCTCCGAATCAAGCGAGGAAACCCCATTGCAACCATGTGAAAAGTAGCCTAGATATCTTGCAAATAAACCCATTTACCAGTACAAAGCCCGTAGGCTTAGTAAAATTTAGTCAGATGAATAAAATCTTATTCTTGTGTACAGGTAACTACTACCGCAGTCGCTTTGCGGAAAACTTATTTAATTGGTTAGCCACCAAACAGGGGTTAGATTGGCAGGCTGATTCTAGAGGGCTAGCACTTGAGCGTGGTATTAACAATGTGGGGGCAATTTCCAAGTATGCGGCTGAGGCTTTAGCAGTGCGATTGGTGAACCTACCAGATGATGAACGGTTTCCAATGCCAGTAAGTGAGCTAGATTTTCAGTCAGCTACGAGAGTTATTGCCCTAGATGAATTAGAACATCGTCCACTGATGAATGAGCGGTTTCCCCAATGGGCAGATGCAATTGAATACTGGCTAGTTCACGACATCGATAAAACCTCTGCTACAGTTGCCCTTGGGCAAATTGAACAACATATACTGCAACTGATAGAACAACTGGTACAAAGTTATTAGCGATCGCCTCTCATAAAATCAAGAGAGGAAAAACCAAACCGTAAGCGATCGCGTTGCTCCCTTGTGAAATTTAGTTTCTAGGCGATGTCTACGACGGGCTACGCCAACGCCGTTGATTCTGATAACAATCCCGACATATCCAAAACACGCTCTGACCACAAGCTCACTTCAGTTTGAACCTGCGTTAAAGCTGTAGCATCAGACCTGATTTTTTCCCAGTTAAATAGCCAACGTGTTAAAGTCCGTCCCAATTCCACTATCTCAGATGCTTGGTCAACATCTGTCTGCACCATGTTAGGCACAGTCCACTCAATAAAATACAAACTTTCTTTTAAAAGACTGGCTACTGCATCTTGAGGGGTTACATCCTCACAAAAAGATTTAATTCGGGCTAAATTTGTAGCTAAGTGACCCAAGCGAGTAGGGATATTATATTGCAGGAAGCGTTCTTGTTTTTGAGTCCAGTCAGTCATACGTTACCTAGCAACTCTATAATAATTTGGTCAACTTGTTCTCTAATGGTAGCGTCAAGTATCTCCATTGAACGATTACCCTGACTGGGGCGAATGTTGATGAGTGAATCATAGCTGATTTTTTGAGTAATCGGCATAAAGCCAGCACCCCAAATATTTTTTTGCAAGCTGCCATCCTCAAGTAAGGCTTGTTCACAAAAGTAGTGCATTTCACCGCCGCCAGCCAGGATACGGCGTTCTATGTCAACTGCTAGTTTAATATAAAACTTCTGCTCCTCAAGCATCTGTTCTATTTGTTCGGGAGTAGCCCGATTACGTATGATAATAATCAAGAGTTTTTACTAATATTTAATGTTAGCTAATTAGGGATCAAATCCCTTCAACATGATTATTTTAAACCATATTTAAATCATAAATTAAACACTTTGTTCATCGCACCTCATTTCAGGGTAAACTAGCTGTAGTTAGATTTTTTGATGCTGATTGAGAAATTATGTTGGTTGGTGCTGCTCTAAGAAAAACGGGTGAGGGTTGGGAATTTGCATCAGAAGCCGCACTAGAAGATTTTGTTTGGAATAACCTACAGCAGTTATTAGGATTTACCCCGCTAAGGCGACAGTATGCTGTTAAGGGTGAAGTCTGCGATATTTTGGCACTGAACCAGACGAAACAGTTAGTTATTCTAGAACTTAAAAATGCTGAAGATAGATATGTTATTCAGCAGTTAACTCGTTACTATGACAACCTATTAGATGAAAAACCATTTGCAGAGCAAATCGACTATAATCAGCCAGTTAAACTAATAGCAGTCGCACCATGCTTTCATAGACATAATCTGATTGACTGTAAGTATAATTTGCTAAAAATTGATTTATTACAGGTTAGTGTCATAAAAAATTATCAAGATTTCTATTTGCAATTACAGGATATTAATACTAATCAAACATGGTCAATTCCTATTCCTTATCAAGAGCTAACTTTTAGCAGCACGCAAAATATCCCAGAAACACCACAACTACTATTAGATTGGCTTGGTGCTTGCACTGGGTCAGAACAGCAAGCGATTATCAAGCTTAGAGAAAAAATCTTGAGTTTTGATGAGCGTATTCAAGAAGAAATAGTAGGTCGAAATACAATTCGATATGGCAGAGGTAAAAGCAAACCCGTAGCTGAAATTTGCTATCAAGTAAGTAAAAATAAACCGTCTAAACCAGTTATTTTTTTGTGGCTACCAACTCCTACATCATGGCGAAAAGAAGTGATTGGTAGAATAAGGCTTTGGCCGGATGATGAAATAGTTACTCATGTCGGTCATGTGCCAGAGGGTTTTGGCAAGATGAAACTTGAATCTGAGTGGCTAGCTATGCCAAAAGAGAAAAGACCAGGGAATTATTATCACAACAAATATTCTGCTTTAAATGCCACAATTTATAAAAAATTTCTGCAACCAAATTCGGAAAATGTTATTACTCTAGAATCACTAGCAGACTTAGCACTTACAAAGTGGCTGGCAAGGATTTAAAGTATTTGGCTTTAAGAGATGCTGCTTTGAGCGATCGCCTCCCATCAGATTCTTAGAGGAAAAGCCAAACCGTAAGCGATCGCACCCCTACCAACAAAATAAAATCCCCACACTTTAGGTAGGGACTATGTATTACAATTCTCAGCAGTTATATCAATACAAATGTACTATTAACTATGATTCAAGGCAAGCGATCGCTTTGTAGGGTAAACATCACACTCGTTCAATCATCTGGAAACTGCCAGCACGAGATATGTTCAACATTTTTACTGCCAACAACTTCACTAGGCACGGTGATGCTTAAAGGCTTTTAGAGTTTTTGCCTTTTTGAAAGTTGTTTTTTGGACAAAACTCCTAGTCCTATTGCTAATGCTGAAGCAAGGATAGTATTGGATTCTGGAACTGTTTTGAAGGTAGACGTAACCTTCACAGCATCGATACCAGCTTGGAAATCACCTCCAATAGCAGCTTCCCGAAAAGCCAATCGTACAGTAGAACCTGCCCACGGAGTTAAGTCGAATACAGCAGTATTCCATCCAGTTACCGGAAAAGGTTCGGCTACCGGAGCTACGATATTTGCTAATATGCCATCATCCGAAGAAACACCAAAGAAATTAGTAAATTCAGCCGGAACAAGATCGACTCTGAATAGCTGCACAGGCCCTTGAAAGTTATTAGTAAGGGGATCATCACTAACTGTCAGGGACATACTTCCAGAGTCTTGAAAAGGTCGTTTACTTTGAGCAAACCAAGCAAATGAAAGTGTATGCTTCAGCCCAGGCTCTAAGGTAATATCTTGATATAGTACAGTTGAACCAGACTCTTCATGATCTGTCACTGCATAGCTTTGTCCTTCAAACTGATTAATAATTTCAGTATTTGATAGCGAAGAAAAGCCGCCTGACGTTTCAAACCATCTTACAGACCTGTTAAAAGGTGAGCCAGAAGGTGGAGATTGAATAGGTGAAGAACCTTCATTAAAGATTGTCCATCCCAAAAAACCTGACTCAAACCCTCCGTTATTTATAGAAGCAGCTTTAGCAGCACTACAAAAACTCGACAAACTTATTAGGCTAACTATGCTGGCTACCAAGGTTAAAGATTTCATAAAATTAGAGGTCTAATTGATACATTCTTCTCAGTATTAACTTTTTCATGTAATGTAACTAGAATGTGTAATTTTAAAAAAATGTTTTGAATGTTGAAAACTGCGATCGCATTTGCGTATTAGCTAGGATTCAAGGCCAGCGATACCTACGGTAAGCTACGAAGATCCCCTATCTCCTGAAATTCTTAGAGGAAAAAGTAGGGGTACACTGGTACTATGCCAAAATTACCAGAGTGCGTAGGCGTAGCCCGCCGTAGGCATCGCTGTCTCCTATATGCCCATGACTCCCACTTTGTCTGTGCCATTCATCCAGATGGGGTAAATAGTGATAGTTGCTTAGACTTCAGAGAAGACCCCAACGCTGAACCTGTGGAACTGTGGCAACCAGCAGGTGCAAGTTATTACAATGGCGAGTTGATTTTACAACCCCGGCAACGCTGGACACAACAGCTAGAACTGCTAGATACCCATCCTTTATTTACTGGTAAATGCCCTGAGTGCGGCTATGAGTTTGACCGAGATTACACGGCAAGGGTGCATTGGGATTGCCCTGAGTGCGGCTGGATGGATGATAGCGTGTAGAGCAGAGAGAGCAATTTCTAACTACTGTTGTGCCTTGGGAGTTGCAGTAGGCGGATGTTTAATCTCTCCCTCGCTGTAACCTAAATCATACATACTTGCTGCTTGAGCATCTTGTTCTGGTGGCGTTTTAGGTTTTCCCGCCCAAGCATCAGATTTTCCTAAGTTAAACCAATCTTCATCACTCATCCCAGAACTGAGTGTGTTCTTTGTTGTGTTGTTCATCGATGCACTTAAACTTGACTAACTTGTTTTTTGTAAAGTTCATTAGATACTTCTTGAAGTTCTGGTTCAACTTCTGTCAAATGTTTTTCTAAAATTGCTAAATTGCGAATGTTAGATTTGTAGAAAGCGTCAAACAAATCTCCCACTAAAGGCACAGTACCAACGACTGTTTCTAAACCCACATTAAAAATCATTTTGGATAAATCTTGGCGTGATATACCAAAGCGGGTAGCTAAAAATATAATGTAAGCTGAAAACGCTGTACTGATTAAATCACCACCACCTGGAATTAAACCAATAATTGGGTCTATTCCAATACGAAAACTGGTTAAAGGAATGCGTATAGATGTATCCATCAAACGACTGATTCGGCGGATGCGATTTAGAGTAGCAAGGCGTTTAGCAGCGTCCATAATTTACGAGATTTACACTACTTTAAAATTGCACCATTTTTGATTATTTGTCTTGTACCGTTAGAAATAATTAAGTCTAAATAAAAATTCTGCTGCTTGACCAAAATGCAGATAAATAAGCCATACACTTTATACTTGATTGAATCACTCTATTATGGTTTATGACTAAAACCAACTCAGAAATTTTAGAACAGCTAAAACGAGCATCAGACGGCTTGCTATTTATGAGCGAGTCGGAATATCCTTGTGCAGCTTTCCTGTGGTCAGATATTGCACCTGCAACACCTGAAAAAGTATTACAACAGACCAACCATCCCATAGACACACCTGTAAAAATCGTAGGGGTTGATGATTTTTTTGGTGTAGCAACAACTCCTGAAGATTGGCACGATGAAGAAGAGTTTGAAACCGTCAAACGATTTCAAACTCTTGTGCAGACACTCAAAGAAAACCTGAGTAATTTGCAGGTGTATTGCCTCGGTAAGATAGAAATTGATGTTTATATTATTGGTGAAACTCCAGCAGGAAATTTAGCTGGCGTTGCTACTAAAGTTGTGGAAACTTGAAGTATTTAATAATTATCAACTTTACTTTCAATACTGGCTTGAATATTGGGGGAAACGTTAGAAAGAAAATCGTAACCCGTCAACGCCTCTAATTCGTCAACACTGACTTTATAAGCTCTCCAATCATTATTTAATTCTGGGTCATTCGGTATATTTACTGCAATAACGCGAGTATTAGCTGTAATACCCTTAAGCCCTGAGCCTGGGCTATCTAGTACGACAACTATCTTCCAAGTGGATTTGGGAACTGTCACTTTACCTTTGAGGGGTTGACCTTGACTACCACTAGGTCCAGCGACAATATAAAGTTCTTTGCCCTGGCTTATCAATTCTCGACAATAATCTTCTAAATTACCCCACGTATTTCTATTGTTATCGGGTGTCTGGGGCATCATGTTTGTCATGAGGAAAGTAGCCGCATTATCCTCTGCTGTTCGGGTGCGGTCTGCTGAAGGTGCAATATGCCCTCTGTCATAACCACTTCCAGAGTACATAGAAGGAGTCACTCGCACCCAACCCGCAGGCAATGTTTTGTCTGGGCGGAAATTATTCTGCCTGTCTGCATCTCCCAGCCATGAGGAGTTCAGCTGCCAAGCTACCCAGTTGGCAGTTCCCTTGCTGTTGTTGTAAGAGAGTGCATATTGATTTTTTACCATCAGGTAATTATCAGGCGTAAGCTTTGTTGGTGTTGCACCACTGGGATTTCCCAAGAGTAAATGCACGCTGATTGATGGGGAAAGTTCAGTTAATGGTGGCACTTGGGACTGGGCTGGCGAACACCCAACAATCAACGCCACCAACGTCGCTACACCCAAATTTCGACAAATTCCCATAAATTGACGCACCTTTAGAGATTTATTTCACTTCAGCATTTCTGATTGTATTTCCTGAGTTTCACTCCGCTTTGCTTCAAATTGTAAAGTCTCCTGCCCCACCATCCCTAATTTTTCCTCTAAGAATTTGGTGTAGGCGATCTTCGTAGCTTACCGTAGGTATCGCTCTTTCGGTGGAGTGTAGCCCATCACTCACTTTTCCTCTAAGAATTTAGCGGATCGCAATCAGAAGACCGCTTTCACTCTACAATCAGTTAATTGCTATCAAATTTGATATCAAATGACTGACCAAAAAAACCCACCAAGTGAAATGATTCGCGTCCCTACTGCCCTAATTCCAGCAGTAAAAAAACTATCTAAACTACATCGTCAAGGTCATACAATCGCCTTGCTGCAAGAGTTAGAGGAATTAATCACCCAGTTTGATAGCAAAATTGATAGCGATATTGCCCCTAGTAGTTTAGCAGTGAAGCAGCTAGAGGCGAAGCTAGAAACCAAACTAGATACAATTACCAAGAAGCTGGAGCTTCTTGAGAGGGCGATGGCTTCTCTTCGATACAGCAACAACACTCGACCTCGTAGACAAGCGTACTCATACCAGCAACCCCAAGTTGAACTACAGCCCAGAACAAATGAAAGTTTAGCCCAAAGACTAGGCGTTACTGCCCAAAGCCTGATTACTGAAAGAGAAAAACTCACCCCCAAAGAATTTATCAGTTGGTCACGTAACCGCGACCCCATGAGTACAGCTTGGGAATATCACCCCAATGACGGGCTGTACCATCCAGTGAAATAACTTCCTTCGTCTAAATGCTACACCTAAATCACCACCAACCCCAAAGCCAAAGCGAAGGTTTAACCGTTCTCTTCATGTCGGCACATCCACTTAAGCTTTAGAATAAAATATAAGCTTCCTGAAACTGCACTTCTAGGAAGCTAGATATTTATTGTCGCGTAACTCTTATTTCCCCAATGGATGTGACTAATATTGAGGTTAGCTCCGTAGAAGTTCTGCCTGCCAAATCAGGAAACGTTGTAACGTCAAATACTTCGCCACAAGTAACTCCAGAATTGGTATCGGAGGTGATCAGGCAATATTATTACCGCACCCCTGCTGTTAGTAATGATGAGGAGTTAATCTTAGCTTGGGCAGGCAGTCAAAACCGCGAACAAACTAAGCGAAAATACTATCGGTTTGGTCAAAAATTCCTCTTATGGGTACGCAGTGAAGGCATACCCGATTTAAGATTAGTTCAGCAGCCGAAGTTACTAGATTTTATTACATCTTGGGGTGAGGTTTCCCCTTATACAAAAACGAACCAGATTTTGATGCTGCGGTCGCTGTGGAGTTACGGGAGTGGAGAAAATGTTGGCTATTTCTTGCGGAATATTGCCAGTACCATAAATTACGATAATTTTAGTGAATTACCGAAGGCAGAACGGTATCTAGAAGATTGGGAGATGGCGAAACTAGCCCAAGCTGCCCAGCAGTTGGGGGGAAAGCACTGGCTAATTTTTTGTTTGCTGTTTTATAGCGGGATGCGGGTTGGTGAAGTAGGACGTGTAACTGTTCCGGGTGATGAACCAGGGAAACCCAAAGAAGATTATCCGGGGTTATATTGGCATAACTTTAAATGGCAACCAGACCCATCACCAGAAGATAGACAACGCGGGTATTACACAATTAAGTTTCGGGGGAAGGGTGGGAAGTACCGCGAGATTGGCTTAGACCACGAGACATCAAAGTTGCTCAAAAAGTACCGAGGGATGGCTAGTGACAAGATGCCAGTATTCCCCAATATGTCACCCGACCCGAAAAAGCGGGGGTTGCCGTTGAGCGATAGGGCGATTAAAAGGTTGATTCAAGATATCTCTGAGGTAGCCAAAATAGAATTTTCTTGTCACTGGCTCAGGCACTCTCACGCAACAAGGGCAGTGGAAATTAAACCACTGTTTGATGTGCAAGACCAGTTGGGACATACCAAGTCTGATACTACCAAAACTTATATTCGTCCCAAAAAGGATGCAGGGACAGGTACGGTACTGCCAAGATTTTGAGGGAAAACACCTGTTTAGACAGCAAGCGATGGCGTAACCGCCCGCCGGAGGCGATCGCTTTAGGATGTTAGAGAATTTCTACTATGCGCGGTTGTCCATCAGGATAATAAACACCCAGGCAGTTGTTTTTAGTATCAGTAATTACCCAAGGGTGAGTTACATAGGTGCTTTGAGTAATTCTATTGTTTGGAGCAATTAAGGCGTAAAACTTCCGTTGACCAGAGTAATCAAGCCAATACAACCTCACTGGCGCGCTGCGTTGGTTGATAAATGTAATTTCCGTAGCTATTTTTCCACTGCGGGAAATTGAAACAGATTCAGATTCACATTGTTTGGATTGAGCATTGGCAAGAGGCGCACCAGCACTGATTGCATATAAAAGCAACGTACTGCTAATAATGGCGAAGTTAACGTGTGTAAATTTGACCATTGATCGTCTTGAAGTGTACATCTTTTAAAAGTACAGCTAAAGGTTAAGCAACGGCAGCGATCGCTATTCAAAAACTAACTTGGTTCATCCCGCCCAATCCCCAATTCTTTGAATTTGGTTTTGACCGAAGCCCAGTCATCACCACAGTAGTAATATTGTTTGTCTCGAAGATTAGCAAGGTAATACCCAGATTTACCACCATTGATGCGGAACAATTCAATTACTATTTGATTTTTGGTTATCCCAAATAATCTTTCTCGGTCACTTTCGGGTAAAGATTTATCAGTGCGATTAAAGAAAACACTTCCATATTTGAAATACCATGTTGTACCAACTCTCTGAATAATCTGGAAGTGAAGGGGATGAATAATACTTGTCGTTGACATAAGCTATACTCCAAGTAGAAGAGATGATGAAGAAAGCCCCCAGGTGTCAGCTGAGGGCAGATGTCAATTTAAAAGCTATTCATCGTCAGAGTCCGATTCTTCATCTTCCTCTTCTTCTAATGCTTCTAAGACATCTTCAGTATAAGCAACGTCTCGATTCCCTTGAGAGTCTGATTTAATCCAGACATCTGCATCCAAGTATTCAAACTCGACTTCAGGGTTATATTCTCCGTGTCCGTTGCCATCTTTGGATTGAGTCATTTGTTTCACCTCCTGATGAGGGTGTAGTTTTTTTGTCCCTCATAGTAATAATTATATCATGATAGATATCATGATATAATATGCTATTAATTAAAAAGGTGAGCCATGCCCAGAAAAAAATTAGACCGAAAAAAAGACTATATACAAATTGTGATAGAACCAGATGATAAGGCTGCTTTTGACGCTTGGTGTCTGGCGAATGGCATCACCATGAGTGAAATTATTCGCAAGGAAATAGCCCCTTACATTGCCAAAGGTAAAAAGCTTTTGGAAGGACAAAGTTAATCCGTAGGTAGACGCTCTTGGACTTGCTACCGCTACGCGATCGCCCTAATAACGCTATATATAAGGTATGCTGCACATCTCTAATAAAATTATTATCCCCGATAGCGAACTCGAAATGAGCGCGATTCGTTCTCAAGGAGCAGGCGGTCAAAACGTCAACAAGGTTGCTACTGCCATTCACTTACGCTTTGACATTGAGGCTTCATCATTACCCAGCTTCTACAAAGAACAGCTTTTGAAACTGAATGACCGACGCATTACCCAAGAGGGTGTTATTGTCATCAAATCTCAAGAACATCGCAGCCAAGAGCAAAACCGTGAGGAAGCTTTAGAACGACTCAAAGAACTTATTAAAAGCGCAGTCGTACTCAAAAGAAAACGCAAACCCACCAAACCAACTCGCAGTTCTCACTCCAAACGTCTCGACAGTAAAACTAAGCGAGGACAAATTAAGTCAATGAGAAGGCAGATAATTGATTAAAGTTCGGCGCATCGCATCCTGAACATATTGCAATTACTGCTAATCCTTATTACGGATTGAAACTTGTGCGGATTAAGCGATCGCAACCCTTCAACTTTCCTAACCTTCGCGCCCCGCTTTTTCCTCTAAGAAATTGCAAATGCCCAGTGATGGCGTTCCGTCCACCAGAGGTGATCGCATAATCGCACCACTGGGCATCTTAATTTAACTCATCCTACTTCTGCTGTTGATCTGGTGGAAGTTGACAAGCCCCCTTTTCAAACTGGTACTCAATACCTAGTCCTTTTAGGTAGAAGCTCACAGGATTACAACCAGATAACACGGCTGCAACAACATGAGCGATCGCAACAAGGGCAAGGAATAGGTAAGCATACTTCCCAGTGGGTAAATTTTTCTTGGGAAGTAGGGGCGAGTTCTTTTTTTCAATTCGCATAGCTATATCATGAAAGTGGATTATATTGATTGGCCTGGAGAGATTCCGGGCTTTTTTCTGTGAGCAAAACAGCAAACACAAAAGCCCCAGACTCAAGACAGCCTGGGGCATCCGCATTTAATGCGGTCTTATTACTATTGCTGATACTGATCGAACGTTGCACTTTTTATACCTCCTTGAGTTTAATCTAGGAGGCTGCCTTGAAGAGAGCGTTTGCAACAATTCCGGTAGCTAAAAGCTTGATTTTATGCTGCTTTGTTTAACCGGGCATTCGTGCATACAACTCAAATCACAAATTGCTATAGCAAAATGTGACCAGCAGTGGACATCTGCATATAAAATACAGTTATCCTTGTGCTTCTTCAAGGCAAGCCCTGAAGTTAAGTTGAATGAACGAACACCATAGCAGCTTGTTGACTTTTTCCTTAACCCATCCACCCAATTAGCACAACTCTGTGAACGGTCAAAACATAACTCTGGTCAAAACATCAAATGACGAATATTGCTGCTGCGAGTGTCGCTCGAACGAAACAGGGGGTGGGGGACAAAAGCAACTAAAATCAAAGATAGCAAATTTTCAAGACTTGTAGCAATTAGCTAGAATAAATTTTTCTGCAACATCTTGCACTTGGGGACTTTCCGCCTATGGCACTGATTCCAAGGTAAGCTTAATTGCCCTGGGGATGACTTTTTTTACTCGCTGGTTTCTGTTTTACATTCATCCCGCCTAGCAACTTGCTACCCCAATGACTTCGCTTCTCTGGTTTGGGTTGAGGTTTGGTGAACGGTGCAGCTACATCAACTCTTCTATAGTGCGCTTGGCTTGAGCCAATGCACCATCAATACTACTTTCCCCATATCCTTTAGTATTGTCTGCCAAAATTTCTAAATTGGCATTGCGGATATAGTAGAAATAACAGCCTACATCATAAGGATCTGGCTGGCAGTAAGTAATGATTATTGCAAATCCCTGGTAATTTTCTTGGGCTTCAATGGGATTATTTTTAAATGTTAGCGTTTTGGGAATCATATTCTTAGAGGATGGAGTGCGATCGCTCTCCACTACAAACAATTATTAAAACTTTTTTGTACAACTTCCTTGGCAAATTTAGTAGCTCTACGAGTTAAGGCTTTATCAGATGATAGCTCTTTACATCTACATCCAAGATGATAAGATTTGCCACTCCATATAAATTCAATTGCCCAAAAACTAGATTCAGCATAGACTTTTACAAATCCAAAGGGAGTTGTGACAACTCCTTCTGTATATGTTCCGCTACTTGTAGTGTGGTGTGAATAATTTCCAAAGTTTTTTGAGACTTTGGAGATTCTGGCATTTTTAACTAAGCTCATTTACTAACCTTGTTAATTATATTTAGTCTTTAATTATAGGCTTCATTATATAAAATGGATGAATTAAAACCACCATCCAATCAGTATTAGGGACATTTTCAAGCTCTTTGTAAAATTTAATATCACCAGCCTCAGTCCAGTGTTCCACCACTTCTAAATTAGAGTGGTAGAAAGCATTGGCTACTTCACCTATATTGAGTTGATCATGGGTGATATACACCCATGCGTGAATCTGGCTTTTATATGGAAATAAAGCCCGAAAATCCGCCGCATCTGCTAAAGCTTCAAAATCAGTAATTGTAGTCATCATTTCATTCTTAGAGGAAAGTGTAGAAGTAAGCGATCGCTTATGACTTATTTACCTACATATTATTTCCTCATACCAATCTCCGTTATTAGTTTTTGATTTTTGTTTAGTTTCAATTGGGGGCGGTTGTGCTAATGCTTGATCACCAAAGTTTTTACTTTTGGGATAGTTATAAAGGTCAACTTCTACAGGTTCTTTATCCTTAATTCCCTTCATTTTCAGTAAAGCTTTACCACTGCTGACGGCCTCCCCATCTAGTCCAGCCTTGGCTATACAATCTACTCTAGGTGCTGCATCAATATTCTTGGAAAAGCCTGCTAACTCGCTAGATATACTGGTTTGGTTGTCTGAGTGAGCAGTTAAGCAGACTGTATAACCCCATTTTCTGATGTTAGTCAATGATTGCTTGAGAAAGTTAGCCCAAGGTGATGGATTAACACCGTGTACTTCGTAGGTGTTCGCCTCCATCAAAAACACAGCTACTTTACCCGCCTTACCGCTTTTATCCTTGATGAAATCGAGATAGTCATCCTCATCAATGCCTAAATCTCTGCATTCCTGTTGACGCATTGCGATCGCAGTCGGGAATTGCTCAAAGAAATCATTAATTTCATCAACATCAGCAAGGACTTGAACGCCTGACCAAACATTAGGATTAGTTTCAGGGTTAATAATGACAACGTGCCAGCCGTCATCCTTGAGCAGCCGTATCATTAACCGTTCAAGTGTGGACTTACCAGAACCTTGCTCACCACTCAAAACTCTAAATGGAAGTTTTAATAGCTTATAAATCCACTTGTAATCATCGCCAAGTTTTAATTTTGATTTAGCAACTTTTGAGGATGATGATTTACCACTACTATCACTATCCTCGTCATCATTACTAATATTATTTAATATTTTATTCTTTTCCTTATCAGCCTTAGCTTTGGCTAATTGTTCCTCAGCAATTTGCTTATCAATCTGACTATCATTTAAGTCAAACTGTTTAAGTGTGGAGTTATGGGTGCGCTTTTGAATTTCAGATTGTCGCTCTAACTTATCTTGCACAGCCTCAACAGAAATTTGACCAGCCCTGACACGCTGAGTATCCCAATTTTGATTTATAGCTGTTACCTTAAAATCACGCTCATTTCTTGCTGATACAGTAGTCAGCTTGTAGTAGGTTTTCAAATCTTCCAACTGCTTAAATCTTTCATCATAATCATATTGGCATTTGGTAGACCATGCTAAATAAGCAGTACCAGCCAAAAAGGGAGCTAGTAATAACCAGATTCCACCGGAATTATTGCCCCTTAATTCTTGAATATAAAATGATTCA